>CANJEF010000283.1 GCA_947472965.1 Sphingobacteriales bacterium | reverse complement strand
TCGGGAAGGGGAGTATTTAAACGGTATTTCAGTAACACAATTAGACAGAATTTATTCTTCAATTTAGTCTTCCCCAAAAACCACTTTGTACTATAGCTAAATCAACTTTTATCTATACATTTGACCACACAAATTTAAGTTTATGAGAAAAATAGCAAACCTTTTACTAGGTGTATGTCTTGTATTTGTATCAATTGCACAAGAAAATGCGGCAGTCAGTCAGCAGCCTCCTTCGACTCCGCCACTAGATCCAAGTTTACTTAAAAATGTAAAATATCGTTTACTCGGTCCTTTCCGTGGTGGCCGAAGTGGTGCCGTAACAGGAAGCTACAAAAACAAGAATACATTTTATTTTGGCGCCACTGGCGGTGGTGTTTGGAAAACAACTGATGGGGGAAACAACTGGAAGAATATTTCTGATAAATTTTTCGGCGGTACCATTGGCTCGGTTGAAGTGGCTCCATCAAATGAAAATATAATCTATGTTGGTGAAGGTGAAAATACCATGCGTGGAAATGTGGCTGAAGGGCTAGACGGAATGTGGAAGACTGAAGATGGTGGTAAAACCTGGAAAAGCCTGGGATTAAAAGATACAAGGCATATTACCAATATTGTTATCAATCCATATAATCCTGATATCGTTTTGGTTGGTGTGATGGGACATCTTTTTGGTCCAAACAAGGACAGGGGAATCTATAAAACTACTGATGGTGGTAAATCGTGGAGGAAGGTTTTGTATGTAAATGAACAAACGGGTTGTAGTGATTTGGTTATGGAGCCGGGTAATCCATCTGTTCTATATGCCGGTACATGGAGGTTGATTAGAACTCCTTATAGTTTGGAGAGTGGCGGTGAAGGAAGTGGTCTTTGGAAAAGTACAGATGGTGGTGAAACATGGAAAAATATTGCATCGGCCAAAGGATTGCCCAAAGGTACTTGGGGCATTGTTGGTGTTGCAGTTGCGCCATCCAATGTTGATAAAATTTATGCCTTGGTGGAAAATGCGAATGGTGGTCTTTTTATGAGTGAAGATGGTGGTGAAACATGGAATCTTCAAAGTAGCGATAACAATATTCGCCAGCGTGCCTGGTACTATACAAAGATTTTTGTTGATCCTAAAAATGAAAATTTGGTTTATTGTCCAAATGTGAACTTCATGAAAAGCCGTGATGGTGGTAAGACCTTCCAAACGATGAGAACACCTCATGGTGATCATCACGACCTTTGGATCGATCCGGAAGATGGTAAGAGAATGATTGTTGCAGATGATGGAGGTGCACAAATCAGTTTTGATGAGGCGAATAACTGGAGCACATATATGAACCAGCCTACTTCTCAGATCTATAGAGTGTCTACCGACAATTCATTTCCATATCGTGTCCTAGGTGCACAACAAGACAACTCAACATTCAGGATTAAGTCCGCAACTTATGGATCTTATATTACTGAACAGGATTGGGAAGTCACTGCAGGTTCAGAGAGTGGATACGTTGTTGCAGATCCAACAAATCCTGATATAGTATACGGCGGAAACTACGGAGGATATCTTTCAAGACTTGATCACCGCACCGGTGAAAATAGGGCAGTGAATGTTTGGCCCGACAACCCAATGGGAGCTGGTGCTGATGTTCAGAAGTTTCGTTTTCAATGGAATTTCCCCATTTTCTTTTCTCCTCACAATCCAAAGAGATTGTATTGTGCAGGCAATGCATTATTTGTGACGGAAAACGAAGGTGCAAGCTGGGAGCAGATTTCTCCTGACCTCACTACAAATGACAAAGCAAAACAAGTTTCGAGTGGTGGTCCGATTACCAAAGACAATACCTCTGTAGAATATTATTGTACCATTTTCACTGCTACTGAAAGTTCGCTTGAAAAGAATTTATTGTGGACAGGCAGTGATGACGGACTTATTAATGTAAGTAGGGATGGTGGCAAGAATTGGAAGAACGTTACCCCTGCAGATTGTCCAAAATTGATGATGTGGAACACGATTGAGGTTGATCCATTCAAGCCAGGTGCTGCCTATTTCGTTGGAACTAGGTATAAGGCAGACGACTTCACTCCATACATTTACAAGACTGAAGACTATGGGCAAACGTGGAAGTTGATTACAAAGGGAATCTTCCCAATGCATTTTACCAGAACATTACGCGCTGATAAAAAAAGGCCCGGATTGTTATATGCAGGAACAGAATACGGAATGTATATCAGCTACGATGATGGAGCTAATTGGAAAGACTTTCAATTGAACTTGCCTAGAGTACCTATTACTGATCTTACGATTAAAAATAATGACTTGGTTGTTGCAACACAAGGTCGCGCGTTTTGGCTTATTGATGATCTTTCATTGGTTCAGCAAATGAATCCTTCAGTTAAAACCAAAGCCCTGCATGTGTATGATGTGAATCCTGCTTTTAGAATGCCTGCTATAACAAACAGGTGGGGTATGGCTGTTAGTGCTCCGGCCAATTCAGCATTAAATCCTGCAAAAGGAGTAGTGATCAATTTTCATACAAGCAAAATAAGTGATACGAGCAAGGCAAGTGTCTCAATCTATGACAGGAATAAAAAACTGATTACTGTTAAAACAACTGAGGATAAGTCAAAAGTATTGAAATTGGGTTCCGGTAATAATCAGTTTGTTTGGGATTTGCAATATCCTGAGGCTGATAAAATTGATGACTTGATCCTTTGGAACGGAACACCGGGCAGCATTACAGCCATTCCTGGTAATTATACCGCAGTGGTTCGAATTGATAAAGATTCAACAGAAGTTCCATTCACTGTCTTAGCTGATCCAAATTACAAATGTTCACAGGAGGACTACGAAGCCCAATTGGCATTTCTTTTAAAAGTGCAGGGTAAATTCAATGATGTGATAAAAAAGATCAAAGACATTCGCTCTGCGAAACAACAGTTGAATGATTTCATCTCTAGACAGGGCAAATCCTGTCCTACAGAAATAAAAGAGACAGCTGACGTGCTTGCAAAATCGCTTACAGCAGTTGAGGAAAAGCTTCAT
>CANJEF010000282.1 GCA_947472965.1 Sphingobacteriales bacterium | reverse complement strand
TCATAATGATGAGATTGTTGTAAATGAACCTTCCATTGTAGCATTGGATCGCAACAACCCCAAAAACTTATTGGCTGTTGGAAAGAAGGCATTGTTGATGCATGAAAAGACCCATGAAAGTATCCGCACTGTTCGTCCTTTAAAGGATGGAGTGATAGCCGATTTCAACGCAGCTGAATTGATGATCAGGGAAATGATCAAATTGATTTATCCTAAAAAGCCTTTGTTTCCTCCAAGCTGGAAGATGATGATTTGTATTCCATCGAGCATTACTGAAGTTGAAAAACGCGCTGTAAGAGATAGTGCAGAACAAGCCGGTGCAAAAGAAGTTTATCTTATTCACGAACCAATGGCAGCTGCCCTTGGTATTGGTATAGATGTTACTGAGCCGATCGGTAATATGATTATTGATATTGGTGGAGGAACTACTGGTATTACTGTGATAGCCTTGGCTGGAATAGTGTGTGATCAATCAATTCGTATTGCAGGTGATGAATTCACTGCCGATATCATGGAAGCATTAAGAAGATACCATAGTTTATTGATTGGTGAAAGAACCGCAGAACAAATCAAGATTACTATTGGAGCTGCTCTCAAGGACCTTGATAATCCTCCTGATGACATGGCTGTAAATGGCCGCGACCTTGTTACTGGAATTCCAAAACAAATTATGGTAAGTTATCAAGAGATTGCAGAGGCACTCGATAAATCCATCTTTAAAATTGAAGAGGCTATATTGAAAGCGTTGGAAACTACACCTCCTGAGCTTGCTTCTGATATTTACAAGCGGGGATTGTATCTCACTGGCGGTGGTGCTTTGCTGAAAGGCTTGGACAAAAGACTTGCACAGAAAATAAAGCTACCGGTCCATATCGCAGAAGATCCGCTGAAAAGTGTAGTGCGAGGTACTGGACTAGCACTTAAGAATTATCACAATTTCCCATTCATCATGCGATAAGGCATTGCCTATCTTAAATCAAAGAGCGGGTAATTCATGCGCAACATTTTCCTATTCCTAAAAAAATATGCTATTCTTCTGCTCTTTCTATTTTTGCAGTTGACGTCTCTCGTTATGCTTTTTAGTTATAACGATTTTCACCAAACCATCTATTGGACTTTTTCAAATGAGATAAGCGGAAGTGTAAACCAAAAGGTTAATTCAGTGGACGAATACTTCAGCTTGAGAAAGGAAAATGAGAGCTTAAGAGAACAAAACGCATTGCTTCTTGAACAAATGTCAACAGATAGATTATCACCTGATACATCAAGTCATATTGAAGTGAAGTCTTTGGTAAAAGATTCCCTTACGCTTTTAAAACAGTTCAATTATATGTCAGCAAAAGTGCTGAGTACTTCTGTTTTTTTACCGCAAAATTATATCATGCTACATCGAGGTTCTGATCAGGGTGTAACAGCCAATATGGCGGTTGTGGGTACTGATGGTTTGGTTGGAACGGTGGTCTTTGCGAGTAAGAATATGTCATTGGTGATGAGTTTAATTAACCGGGAATCAAAAGTGATTGCTACATTGAAAAAGGGAAGTGGTTTGGGAGAGATTAGCTGGGATGGGTTGGATCCCTCCATACTCTTGCTGGGAAAGGTCCCTAAAACAATTAAAGTTAACAAGGGTGATACTGTTATTACAAGTCCTTATTCAGATCGTTTTCCACCCGGCATAACAATTGGATATGTCGATAAAGTTGATTTTGATCAGGAAACAAATACATATCGGTTAAAGATCCGAACAGCAGTTGACTTTAATACAATTCAGCATGCATATGTAGTCGGTAATTTATTGCAAGCTGAGATTGATGAACTTAAAGAAAAGGGGAAGAAACAATGAACCTGATCGTTAAAAATACCTTTCGACTCATCGTGGTGCTTTTTATACAAGTCTTTATACTTAAAAAGCTATCGCCTCTGCATGGTTTGGTGGTGCCCTATTTTTATTTCATTCTCATCTTATGGCTTCCTTTCAAAACCTCTAGGGTAGCATTGCTATTTTACGCTTTTTTTCTTGGCATCATATTGGATTTTTTTTATAAAACTCCCGGTTTGCATACAGCTGCGTCATTGCTTTTGGCATATGCACGTCCTTTTCTTGTCAACTTGCTGCTCCCCAAAGAAACAACTGAATGGGGTGACAATGCTCCAACCAGGTTTACAATGGGCGTGATACAATATATTACGTATGTAATATTTCTCACGATTCTCCACAATGCATATTTGATTTTTCTTGAATGGTTGCAATTTGGTAATTTTTTATATTTCACAGGAAAACTTTTATTTAGTTCCCTTATAAGTCTACTACTTATTTTTATTTCAGAACTACTTGTCAACCGAAAAACCACCTACCGATAGCACTGCATTGTGTAATTTTGTCTTTAAAACCTTCCTTTAATAAAAATGCGCGAGATAAACCATTCCAGGCAAAATGTAATAAGAGTAATCATTGGATTGGCTTTTGCTATTTTGATTACCAGGCTCTTTTTTCTCCAGATTGCTTCCTCTCAATATGATCTCCTGGCCTTGGATAATGCTGTAAGTAAAAAAGTGGTGTTTCCTGATCGTGGAATCATATTTGACCGAAAGGGTAAATCAATACTAGAAAATACCCTTACGTATGATCTAATGGTTTTGCCTAATCAACTTTCCGGATTGGATACTGCAGGGATCTGCAAAATACTTCAAGTAGAAAAAGATGAATTTCACAAACGTATAGTTGGGTGCATCATAAAAAATGGGAGATACCGGCCTTCAGTTTTTGAAGGATCCCTGTCCGAGGAAGTATTTGTGCAACTCCAAGAGAACATGTATCGGTTTGAACCTGGTTTTTTCATTCAAGAACGTCCTGTTAGAGGATATCCATACAAAGTGGCTGCTCATGTTTTAGGTTATGTTGGAGAAGTGGATTCTTCAATACTAAAACGCACAAATTACTTTTATCAGATCGGTGACTATATGGGATTGAGTGGGTTAGAACGTTTTTATGAGTCAACGTTGATGGGGAAACGAGGCGTACGATACCAG
>CANJEF010000281.1 GCA_947472965.1 Sphingobacteriales bacterium | reverse complement strand
GTTGCCAATACCACAACCTTCCAATCTCAATGGAACTTTATTCACAAATTGGCTGTCCACCCAATTACTAGAGATATATATGCAGCAATACATAGAAGAATTGTGCGGTCTTCCGACGGGGGGAATACCTGGACAAGCGTGTTTGAAAGTAGTGTGACCGCAACTGGCGTTGGCGGAATTGCAGATCTAGTAATAAAAAAAGACGGATCGGCCATCATTGTTGCTATGACAGGCAGAAATCCAGACAGAAGTCTAGCAGGTATTTTTATATCAACTTCTGGAAATAAAGATAGCTATACTCGAATTGCTGGTGGCGTTGAAAATGCAGCAGATTCTGTTGCCGGTTGGAAACCATACGATCTCACTCCAAGCGAATCTAATACCACAGAATTTGTGGGGGGTTGGGGAAGGATTGTATTGGCAACTGCACCTTCTAATGAGAATATTCTCTATACGCTTGTAGAAAATTCTGAAACAGTTAATGCATCTAAACCAGAAGCAGATCTGTTTAAATGCGATATGAGCAATGCAACTTATAAATGGACAAAACTTACTGATAACCTTGTGGCAAAAAGAATCAGCGGTGCCACTACACAAAAATACTTTGAAGGACAAAATGGCTACAACATGTTGCTGGCTGTACAACCAACTAACGATAGCATTGTGTTTGTTGGAGGAGTAAATCTATTCAGGTCCACCGATGGGTTTTCAACAAAAACAAATGTGACATTTGCTGGCGGAATAGATTCAGATACATATATAGATGAAGATCAAATAAGTCATGCCGACAACCATAGCTTTTCATTTGATCCGACTAACCCCAAAAAAGTTATTATAGGTTCTGATGGTGGACTTGCATTTATAGAAGACGTCACTCAGCCCAAACCTAAGTGGATTAATGCTAACAGTCAATACCAATCTCTTCAATATTATCATATAGGTATAGACCCAACACCTGGAAGCCGGGTGTTCTTTGGAGGTGCCCAAGACAATTCAACAACGTTTAGAGATATCAATGGATTGATAGATATCCTACCCGACAGCAATGATCATTATATCTTGCTAGGTGGCGATGGTTGTCAAGTTGGCTTAACCAAAAAGAATGGCAATGGACAACAGCATCTTTTTTGTGCAGCACAAAGTGGTCAAGTATATAGGTTGAACATGTTTCCGCCTTATGATAATGGTTCATTTTATACTCCCGTCAAACCAAGTACTGCAGGTGAGGGTGAATTCATAACTTACTTTCACTTAGATCAAGACAATACAGACTACATGTATTATGTTTCAGAAGATAGCATTTTTAGAACAGGTAGCTCAACTGCTGTTACACCATCTACATGGACTTTGATGACAGGTGTTGCACAGGTTATTTCAGGAAGTATTTTTTCAATTGCTACCACAAGGGGCGCTTATACTTCCAACAGTCATTTATACATTGGCACCAGTTCCGGTAAAGTTTATAGAATGAAAGACCCACAAGGTGCATCAGTTGGAACCAATCCAACAGACATCACACCTGTAGGGATGTCGGCGGGTGTTGTTACTGATATTTCTGTCAATTCAAGAAACCAGGATACGGTGATGGCTGTGGTATCAAACTATGGAGTGAACAGTATATTTTGGACAGGCAATGCAACAGCAGCACAACCAACATGGCAAATTATTGAAGGGAACCTCAGTGTTCCTTCTGTGAGGTCTTGTGAAATTGTTGTAAAAACAACAGGAGTTGAATATTATGTAGGAACATCAACAGGATTATTCAGTACTTCCAACATTGCTGAGCAAAGTACAGTATGGACAAGAGAAGTTGGAACGGCAGGTCAGCCTTCGGTAATGATGAATACAGCAATTGTAAATTCACTCGCATATCGTTGGTCAGACAATACACTTGTTGTAGGCACCCATGGTAATGGAATGTTTGTAGCCTATATAGGCAATGCAACGATCAGCAATGGTGGTGGCAGCGGAGGTGGAAATGGCGGTGGTGGTGGACCCGTAACTGCTATTACGGACCCAATAAGAAACGATGATAACTTCATTCGAAATGCATATCCCACTATTGTAAGTGACATGCTTCAATTTCAAACTGGCAATATGAGCAACATCAAAAAATTAAATATACAAGTCACCTCAATGAATGGTGCTGTTGTTTATCAAAGCGTTAGGGGTTATGAAAGTGGAAGAGTACCAATGAACAATCTCGCTCCCGGAAGCTATGTGATAACAATCACCAGCAGTGACCGAAAATACCAATACAATAAGAAAATAATTAAAAACTAATACAATGCCGGTTCAAACAACCGGCATTTCTTTATCATGTACATCATAAGTAAAATCATCGGTTATGTCCTGAATCCATTTTTATGGATCATCCTACTTAGCGCTTTCGCAATGTATCAGCGAAATGACAAGAAAAGAAAGAAACTTTACTTGATCGTTTTTTCAATGATGATTTTATTTTCCAATCCATGGCTGATTAATTCATTACAATACCCATTTCATGCTCCTCCATTTCCCATGCAGGCGAATGAAAAATATGAGGTTGGTATAGTTTTAGGGGGGATCACATCGTATGATAAAGTAAACAAGGCGGGACACTTCAACATGTCTTCTGATCGATTTATCCAAGTGGCACTTCTTTACAAAAAAGGCTACATAAAAAAAATTGTTGCTACGGGTGGACAAAATGGATTGAACAATGAGGATGATTTCATAGAAGCTCAATTTATTGCAGATAACTTAAAAGATTTAGGCGTGCCCGAATCAGATATTCTGGTGGAAGGCAACTCACGAAACACCATAGAAAATGCAGAAAAAACATATAAGATTCTTGATAGTATAGGAATGGCGAAAAAAAAGGTTGTGTTGATTACTTCAGCTTTTCATATACCGAGAGCGACGGAAACGTTTAAAAAAGCAGGCTTTGATGTAAGACCCTACCCATGTGCATTTTCTATGTTTCCTGGCGCCACAAAATTCAGTCTTGATTCCATGACACCTTCTGCCTGGGCATTTGATTCATGGGGTGGATTTTTGAAGGAAATGGTTG
>CANJEF010000280.1 GCA_947472965.1 Sphingobacteriales bacterium | reverse complement strand
GGTATCCCTTTATGTGGATGACAAAAAAACACTCCCTGCATCAGAACAACAGGTTTATACTTCTAAAAATGGAAGCGAGATAAAAATTGCAACAGTGGGGAATAAATGGGGTGTTTTTCAGACTGAAAATTTCAACGCCAGCTCACAACCATTATACGCATTGATTTCTCCTGATGAAAAATTGTTGAACAATCCTGTGGGATATACACCAAATGCAGATGAATATGTGTCATGGCTAGCTTGTGGACTGAGTGCATTTAAAGAAAATGCAACAAGAAAATAATCGAAGTAATTAAAGCTGTACATAAGCAGGTTACAATCAACAATTTCTTAAAGAGACACCTGCTGCAATTCCATCATTTTGCGAAGGTTGATAAGACCATAGCGCATCCTTCCTAAAGTAGTATTAATGCTACAATTCGTTTTTTCTGCAATTTCCTTGAAGCTTAGGTTGGCAAAATGCCTCATCACAACTACCTCACGTTGGTCTTCAGGAAGAAGATCCAACATTTGGCGAATGCTTGAATGGGTTTGCGACTTCATGATTTTTGAATCAACACCTTCCTCAGCAATATTGATGGTATCAAAGATGTCCATTTCATCGTTGTTATTTTGACAAACGGGTGAATTCTTTACCCTTCTGAAATGATCAATTGAAAGATTATGACAAATTCTTAATGCCCATGAAAGGAATTTGCCTTCATCATTGTAACGGCCAGACCTTAATGTATCAATGATTTTAATGAATGCATCTTGGAAGATATCTTCAGCCAAAGATTTGTCCTTCACCATCAAAACGATGGATGTGAAAATCCTATCCTTGTGCCTATTCACCAATTCCTCAAGTGCCGATGCATTGCCATCAATAAAGCGCTGGATAAGTTCCTGATCTGTAATGTTCATATTGATTTTCATGTTCACCTTTTTTTACTTTTTGAATTCGTTTTTTCGCTTTCGCAATTCAAATTTGTATTAAATACATGCCCTTGGGAAATATTATGAACCCGATTTTTTGAAAAGATGAAATAAGTTGAACAGTGCCGGAAGGGCCAAATGTCAAAAGAATGTTAAGAGCGCGTAAAAGTACTTTACAGGCAGTTCAGGCATTCATATTATATTTGCAGTATATTATGCCAAAGGCCGCGCCAACAAAGGAACAGAAGAGATCAACAATAAAAGGCACCAAATCCGATGCCATTTATATTCAAGGCGCGCGCATGCACAATTTACGAAACGTGTTCGTAGAAATACCTAGGAATAAACTCACTGTTGTAACAGGTGTTTCAGGCTCTGGGAAGTCATCTTTAACGATAGATACCCTTTTTGCAGAAGGACAAAGGAAATATGCGGAGAGCTTAAGCTCGTATGCAAGACAGTTTTTAATGCGCATGGAAAAACCCGATGTTGATCATATTTCAGGGTTATGTCCAGCCATTGCAATAGAACAAAAAGTTACTTCCAGAACCCCACGTTCAACGGTTGGAAGCATGACAGAAATCTATGACTACCTAAGACTTCTATTTGCCAGGGCAGGTACAACCATTTCACCCGTTTCAGGAAAAGAAGTGAAGAAAGACGATGTTAGTGATATTTTGAAAACCATCCAATCCCATAAAACAGGAGAAAAAGTATTTTTATTAACTCCCTTTCAAGTGTCAAAAAACAGAAAGGTGATTGAGGAACTTGACATCCTGATGCAAAAAGGATTTTCAAGGTTGTTCGAGAATGAGTCCAACCAAATTATCCAGCTTGAAGAACTGAAGGAATTAAAAAAATGGAAACCCACAAAAGATACATTCCTCTTGATAGATCGTTTTATCATTAAAGAATTTGATGAAGACGAACAAAACAGAATCCTTGATTCACTATCACTGGCATTCTATGAAGGTGAAGGCGAACTATATCTGAAAAAAAACGACCAAACACCAACCAGGTATTCCAACAAGTTTGAACTTGATGGCATAAAGTTTGAAGAACCTTCCCCAAACTTATTTTCTTTCAACAATCCTTATGGAGCATGTCCCCTTTGTGAAGGTTATTCTCAAATACTTGGCATCGATGCCGACTTGGTGATACCCGACCAGAGACTGAGCGTATTCGATGGCGCTGTAGCCGCTTGGAAAGGCGAAAAGATGAATTGGTGGAGAGAGCAATTTATAAAGGGAGCAAAAAGTTTTGACTTCCCTATTCACAGACCTTATTCAGAATTGAGTGTGGAACAAAAAGAACTACTCTGGAAAGGAACCAAAGGCACGTATGGAATAAATGATTTTTTCAAGGATGTTGAAGAGAATCTCTACAAAGTACAATTCAGGGTGATGCTTTCACGCTACCGTGGAAGAACATTATGTTCTGCATGCCAAGGTTACAGGGTTAGACAAGAAGCACTCTATGTAAAAATCAATGGATACCATATTGGAGAATTATGCAGAATGCCGGTGAAAGACCTCGCAGTTTGGTTTAAAAACATTCAATTAAGTGAATACAAAGCCACCATTGCCAAAAGAATTTTACTGGAGTTAACACAACGCATCGATACCATGCTTGATGTAGGGTTAGGGTACCTCACATTAGAGCGACTTGCCAATAGCCTCAGTGGAGGAGAAAGTCAACGTATACAATTGACAAGATGTTTAGGTAGCAACCTCACCAATTCACTTTATATACTCGATGAGCCATCGATAGGACTGCATGGCAGAGACACAAAAAGACTCATCAAGGTTTTAAAACAACTCAGGGACCTTGGGAACACGGTCGTAGTGGTTGAACACGACGAACAAATGATGAGGGAAGCAGATCATATAATAGATATGGGACCATTCGCCAGTCACCTTGGCGGAGAAGTTGTTGCTGCGGGTGACTATCAACACATCATAAACTCACCTCAGAGTTTGACAGGAAAATACCTCACTGGAATTGAAAAAATAGAGGTCCCGGCCCAATGCAGAAAATGGAAAAATTCTATCCTCATAACTGGAGCAGCAGAAAACAACCTTCAAAACATAACGGTAGAATTCCCCTTGGGAATACTAACTGTAATTAGTGGGGTAAGTG
>CANJEF010000279.1 GCA_947472965.1 Sphingobacteriales bacterium | reverse complement strand
AGGAACAGGTCATGAACCTTGCAAAAACTTCCATTATTCAAAAAGCATGGAAAGAGAACAATGCCCCCCACCTGCATGGTTGGGTGTATGGATTGGAGGATGGATTGATCAAGCCGATTTTTGAAATGCAAGCCGGGACCCATATCGATCCCATTTATGAATTTGATAACCTCTAAAATAAATTAAGCCCTGGCATCTATCTCTGCAGAAAGACCTGAGAAGATTGTATCAATATCACCAAGTCCGTTCAGTGTAACCACCTTATCCAACACTGAATAATGCTCAGCTACTGCCAGGGTTTCATTTTTATATACTGAAATACGCTTTTTTTGTACTGCTTCATCTGCATCGTCCGTTCTACCAGACGTTTTAGCACGGTTTATCATCCGAACAATCAATTCTTCCTCCGGAACATCCAACGCCAACACAACATTGATTGAAGTAGCGTGGCTATTTAAAAGATTGTCCAATGCTTCTGCCTGGGCCTTTGTTCTCGGGAATCCATCAAATAAAAAACCATTCACCCCTTTATTAGCGCTTATGGCAGCATCAACCATCCCAATCACGACTGCATCAGGAACCAGTTGGCCTTTATCCATATATGACTTCGCTTCCATACCCAGTTGGGTTTGGTTTGCTATTTCAGAGCGAAGTAAATCACCAGTCGACAAATGCTTGAAACCGTACTTGGCTATGAGTTTTTCAGATTGTGTGCCCTTGCCACTGCCAGGAGGACCAAATAAGATAAGGTTGAACATGAACTTATTTTATTAAAAATTGTAAATAAGAAGGATGACTGTGGAAAGCCATTTCCAAGGAGCCAAATATACTTAGTTTTGATTTTAAATGAAAACAGCCATGAATATTAAAATAGGTTTGATTCTATTAACCGCGATTACGGGAATACATTGTGGTTTCTCACAAGATAAAAGCACAAAAACAACAACTAAAATGAGCGAACAAGAAAATTCAAATCCTGCCTTTTCCAGAATCAAAACAGAAAAGGTTGAACTTAAGGAAGAGGATTGGAAAAAGGCCCTAACGCCAGAACAATACTATGTTGCAAGACAAAAAGGCACCGAAAGGCCTTGGTCAAGTAAATTTGAAAAGTTAGAGGAAAAAGGCACCTACTATTGTGCGGCTTGCGGAAATACCCTCTTCCAGAGCAATACTAAATTTGATAGCGGATGCGGTTGGCCCAGCTTTTTTGAGCCAGCATCAAAAACAAGCATGATTTATAAGCCTGACAACAGTTTGGGAATGCAACGCACCGAGGTAGAATGTGGACGCTGCAAGGCACACCTTGGACATCTTTTTGATGATGGTCCACCTCCAACAGGACTGCGCTACTGCATCAATGGAGTGGTCCTGGGATTTGAGAAGGGTGAGAAAGGTGAGAAAGGAGAAAAATAGAGCTACAAAATAAAAAAAGTCACAAAGTGAAATGCCATTTTGAAGGCTTTATACTTTGTGACTTTTTATTTATAAGAACCTGCTGAGTTATTTTGCCTGGTCCATTTCCAGGTTAACGATAATTTCAACATCCTTGCCTACAGCCAATCCACCCGCTTCCAATGCTGGTGCATATTTCAATCCATACTGTAAACGATCAATAGATGTTCTGGCTTTGAAACCCGCTTTCATACCACGACCAGTATTGATTTGTCCACCATACGTAACATCAAAATCAACCGTTTTAGTAACGTCACGAATGGTCAAATCACCTGTGAGCTTGTATTTGTTTCCACCCATTGGCTTGAAAGACTTGCTCACGAAAGACATTTTTGGGAATTTTTCGGCATTGAAGAAATCATCACTCTTCAGATGGCCATCCCTGCGCTCGTTATCAGTATTTACTGAATTTACATCCACAGAAAATTTGATAGAAGCATCCGTGAGATCCGGCTTCGAAGCAACAAGACTTCCTTCAAAACCCCTGAAAGAGCCTTCCACTTCTGAAACCACCATGTGGGATACATTAAACTTCACGTTGGAATGAACCTTATCTACATTCCAAGTTGTTTGTGCAGTCAATCCTGAAACCAAAGCAAAGAGGACGACCAATGATAACAATTGTTTTTTCATGTTTTAAATTATTTGATGTTTAAACACTAAATTAAGGCAATTTTGCCATATTTCAAAAATATACCCTATTTGGCATACTGCACAAGCTTTTGGGAATTGAAAGAATATTTTAACTGAAATGTATTTATACATAATTTCCCGAAAATTATCGAAACATGAAAATAGCTTCACAGACTTTTAGGGTTCTTTCCTTTTTGTTGCTGTTAATATCTATGCAAGCCATGGCACAAAAGGCTTCCCTAGATCAATTCAAAAACTGGAAACCCCGTAATATTGGTCCCGCTGGAATGAGCGGCCGAATCACAACCATAGATGCCGTGGTAGACAATCCAAATACAATTTATATTGGTGCTGCCTCGGGAGGAGTTTGGAAAACAGAAAATGCGGGTGCCAGCTGGAATGCAGTGTTTGAGGACCAGCCCATTCTAAACATTGGATCGATCGCTATCCAACAATCAAACCCCGCTGTGGTTTGGGTAGGTACCGGAGAAGGAAACCCAAGGAACTCAGTAAGTTTAGGAGAAGGCATCTACAAAACCATCGATGCAGGCAAATCATGGAAGCGCATGGGATTGGAGAAAACAAGAAACATCCATCGAATTATCGTGGACCCTACAAATCCAAACACCGTTTATGCAGGTGCCATAGGAAACCCTTATGCAGAACATGCTGAAAGAGGTGTTTTCAAAACAACTGATGGTGGGGAAACTTGGAATAAAATTCTGTTTACCAACGATACATCGGGTGTTGGAGATATGATTATTGATCCATCCAACCCCAATAAGTTATTTGCAGCCATGTGGCAACACCGCAGAACCCCATGGAGCCTCAGCAGTGGAGGATCGGGAAGCGGGCTCTATATGACCTTTGATGGTGGCAAGAACTGGAAAAAACTGGGCGCCAAAGAAGGCTTGCCGGAAGGGAATTACGGTCGTATTGGACTCACTATTTCACGTAGCAACCCAAACAGGGT
>CANJEF010000278.1 GCA_947472965.1 Sphingobacteriales bacterium | reverse complement strand
TTTACAGAACTAATGGTTCGGGTCATAGATGTTACAATCAATTTGGCTTGCTGAACCGAACTTCCTTTAATTCTTGAATTAAAATCAGTGCATATTGAGTCCATTAGCACGGATGTTTCTGGGGTAAGTAGTGCATAAGAATAATAAAAAGTATCCTGCGTAAAATGTTTTTGTTGAGGAACAAAGACCAAATCTCCCCTTCTGGCCTTTTTTCTTAAACCTGCAACATTAAGTGATGGCCAAACACCAGTTTTTTCTGATTTATAGATATAGGAGCTAAGATAATCATTGAGTTGACTGCTGAATTCATTTGGCAAGAAACAGGAGCAATCATACTTACAATCACTTTTCTTCTCCTCTGGGACAAAGGAAATACTATTATTTTTCGCCTTCGTTTTACCATTTTCAACAAAGAAAATAAAAAAAGCTGCCAATAATGCGGCGCTTGAGAGTAAGGTAATATTGAAGAATTTCATTTGAACAAAAATAAGATGATTATTCACAAAATTCAAGTTAAATTTGCGTTGTGAAAGAATTTGATGCACTTAGAGTACAATTAGAATTATTAGAATGGCCAAATGTCTATTTTTTTAAATTTATCTTGCCCAATGATGCAGTACGAATTGCAAAGGTGAGTGCACTTTTTGACGAAAATGCCGATATATCTTTGCACCCTTCAGGGAAAGGAAAATATACTAGTTTCAGTGTTAAATCTGTAATGTTAAATGTTGATGAAATCATTACAATTTACGAAAAAGCCACTGCCATTGAAGGCGTAATATCATTATAATGAACTACCTATTTTTTAAAGACCTTCTTTTTTATGCTTTCTTCATTGTGATGGCGATAATTTTATATCGCCGTTTACTAAGGCGTATGAGCAAAGGCAATATAAATCAAAATGATTATTGTGTTTTATTTAGTTTAGAGCAGAACCCTGCAAGTGGCGAAATACCCTTTTACTTCACCTTAGAAAAAGAGCAAACAGTAAGTTTATTTATCGAGCATGAAGATAAATCGAGTGTTTTGGTTGTTGAAAAAACCTATAAGCCTGGTGGACATATTGTTAGATATGACTCTAAACAACTTGCTGATGGATTTTACTATTATATTTTGAAAACCGAACTTCAAGAAACAAAGAAGAAATTTACCATTCAGAACGCTTAAGACTCTTTTGTCTTCTTCGTTTTCTTAACCCGTAATTTCGTTTTACCTTTCTTAAAATGGTAGCGTTTTTTGCCAAAACTATTGGACGGAGCTCCTCCCTCATCAATTTTTACCACTAAACCAATACTGTGCTGCATATAATCAGAATACCCAAATAGATCAGAAGTAAGTCCGATTTTACCAGAAGTTTGAAGTTGAATACCAACAGAATTACTTAACCAAAAGTTCAGTCCAAGTCCCAAATTAAGTGTTGGAGTAACATTACCCACAAGTGAATCATCACAATTACGAATACTCAAACCTAATCCGGAAGATACATAAGGATCAACTGCTCCTTCTCCTAGAAGCTTATTAAAGGAATATTTAAGATTAGCATCCGTTGCTAAAAAAAATCCTGTTTTCCCCAATTGTAAATTGACCAACTTTTTGGGGTTGTATTGATTAAAACTCATTGCAAGCTCAGTGCTCCAACCCTTATAAATATACTTATCAGCAAAAATGCGCGAAGGAAAAACATTGGTGTGCCAATTACTTGGATCATAAAATGCAGCAGAATTTCCATCATCGTCAAGAACAGAATAGGAAAGACCAAACATCCAACCATAAGAATTAGCATTCGTTAATTTTTTAATGGGCTGAGCCACTAATGTTTGACACAAGAAGAAGAATGCAAGGACGAAGCCTATCTTTTTATAGAGAAGTAGTTTCATATTACAAATTTAACCAAAAATGAATGTTTCAATATTGGAGTCATCAATATTATCAACATTTTTATACACTATTTTCCAAAAGCTATTAAAGGAATAGAAATTAGAAGATTAGTTACAGTTATTACTTGAATTATTGAGTATTTTTGTAGCGTGAAAAAGATTAAAAAATATTTAATAAAAGAAGAGGCTGTAGAAAGCTTTGATGTTATTGGTATTTGCACCTCACAATCAGATTTCAGATTGGCTTGGCAATTAAATTCGAAATTTGGTATTAAATTACAAAAAGCAGAAAGCAATCTTGAAATTCCAAATAAAAAATCGGGAGACCTTGAATTTTTTGATTACTATTATTTTCAACATCCAGAGGATCTGATTTCCTATTATTTAATAAAAAATAAACAAAACGCTCGCTATGTTTTAACAGAAAAACAGAGTATTGACTATGCCTTAATCCTACATGAAAATTATGTGGTTGATGGACTTGAATTGGTGGATGACCTTAGAAATACAGAAGGGATTATCGCTGCATTTTATTTTAAAAGTAGCGAGTTTTCAAATGAATCTTATTTAATATTTGATTAAAAAAATTATGAAAAAAACAAAAATAGTTGCCACACTTGGACCTGCATCATCAGGAAAAGATACCTTAAGACAAATGATGCTTGCAGGATTAAATGTTTGCCGTTTGAATTTTTCACATGGCGCTTATGCTGACCATGCGGCTTGCGTTGCAACCATCCGCGAATTAAATGAAGAGTTGGGACTAAACGTGGCCATTTTAGCAGATTTACAAGGTCCAAAAATTCGGACCAATGATATGGAGAACAATGGGGTTTTGCTTGTTGTGGGAGCTGAAATTAAAGTATTGGTTGAAAAAGTTGTCGGTAACGCTGAACGTTTTTCTATCAACTATCCTAAACTTCCACAAGATGTTTCTGTTGGGGAACGTATCTTATTGGATGATGGGAAAATAATGTTGGAAGTTTTGGAAACCAATAAGACAAGTGAAATTCGATGTAAAATAATTCAAGGTGGAATCTTATCGTCTAAAAAAGGAGTGAACTTTCCTAACACAAAGATTTCTTTACCTTCTTTAACAGAAAAAGATCAAGAAGATCTTGAATTTGCTTTGGATCAAGAGGTAGATTGGATAGGATTGTCCTTTGTCCGCTCTGCAAAAGATATT
>CANJEF010000277.1 GCA_947472965.1 Sphingobacteriales bacterium | reverse complement strand
TTCTGAAATTTTCCAGGCTTTTTGCATTTCTAAATAAGATGCCTGACCTCGCTGCTCTTCCCAAGCCTACTGCAATTGCTGCAGGGGTTGCCAGTCCCATTGCACAGGGACATGCAATCACCAATACTGCTATGCTTCTCATGAGTGCTGGAGTGAATGCGTCAAGGTAAAAATAGTTTGCTGTGAATGTGATGATTGCAATCACCAGTACTACGGGTACAAAAACTGCACTGATCTTATCTGCTAAAAATTGAATGGGAGGTTTTTCCCCTTGTGCCTGTTTTACCAAATGTAAAATTCCGGACAGAACAGTATCATCGCCAGTGGCAGTTACTTGTGCCTTGATTTGTCCTGATTCAACAATGCTGCCACCAATCAGTACATCTTTATTTTTTTTATGTACCGGAATACTTTCGCCTGTTAGCAAAGCCTCATTTATATATGCATCACCCCAGAGTATTTTACAATCAATTGGGACTTGTTCACCGCTTCTAATGAGAATGAGATCACCGATTTTCAACTGTGTATTATCAATGGGCAGAATTACTTCTTGGTGATTTTCATCGAAAGCAATCATATTGGCTACTAGCTTTTGTGATTTCACCAGCGACTTCAACGCCCTTTGTGTTGATTGAATGGAAGCATCCTCCAAATAATTTCCAAGAAATACAAGTGTTATAATTGTAGCTGCTGTTTCATAAAAAAGATATTCTCCACCCATACCCATCAGGCTTCCAATCAGACTATAGATGAATGCGGATGATGCACCTATTGTGATAAGTACATTCATGTTAGGCATCCCATTGCGAATGCTTTTGTAGGCACTCTTGCCAAAAAAAGACATGCCCATGAAATATACTGGCGAACATATTGCTAATTGAATCCAAGGATTCATAAGCCAATGCAAAGGAAGCCATGTGCCTAGCATATGAAGCATGAGTATGAGCGTAAAGGGAAGGCAAAAAAAGAATCGACCTACTTGCGTAGAAAGGAAATTTCGCTTCTTATTACCCTTGTCTTTTATTTCATCAACTACTTCATATCCTAGATCATGTATATCCTTTTTCAAAATCTCCCTGGGCGTTTCCCCGATTTCTTCAAATGACACATCGCCATCAATGGGGTTAATCTTGATGTTTTGCATTCCCTTTTTTTCCAGGTATTTATTGATGGTTAGTGCACAGTTTGCACAAGTCATCCCTTCAACTTTCAAGTGTACCTTTTCCATGTGGTAAATTTACTGATATTGCTGTGATTAATAGTTTCAAAAAATGCCAAATAGCATGATTGTTGTTGCCCCTTTTTTATTCCAATTGAATCATGCAAATGAAAAGCGGAAAAACTCATAATCGTATTATCTTTGTATCCCATGCAAACACAGGAAAGGATTTTCAATCTTACTGAATTAGGTTCTGTTGCACTTGGACTTTTGAGCCGGATGAAGGAGTATAGGGTGATTGCTTTTTCCGGCGAACTTGGGTCAGGAAAGACAACCTTGATCAGTAACATTTGTAATTTAGTTGGTGTTGAGGATGCTGTGAGTAGTCCTACTTTTTCTCTGATCAATGAATATTTATATCGTGAAAATGGAAATGAGAAGCGAATTTTTCATGTAGATGCTTATCGGCTTGGGAGTGCAGAAGAGGCTAAGCAAGTGGGTATTGAAGAATGCTTTGATGTTGATGGATATTGTTTTATTGAGTGGCCTGAGCGTATTGATCAAATGTTGCCAGAAAAATTATTGAAAGTATATCTTTCGCATACTGAATCCGGTAATCGGATGATTAGAATTGTTGGATAACAAATACGCAAAACCAATAAAAAAATGACTTCAAAGAAGCCTTTTATAAGTACCGGATTCAATTACGAAACACTGGAGGAAACCTTGGATGTAAAACCATTGTCTTCTTCCCTTTCTATAGCGATACCCAAGGAGAATGCCTTCCAGGAAAATAGGATTGCACTTACTCCTGACGCAGTGGGTATCTTGGTTTCTAATGGTCATCATGTTTCGGTTGAACATAAAGCAGGGGAAGGTTCCCACTTTTCTGATGGCGACTATGCAGAAGCAGGTGCTGAAATTGTGCATGACAAAAAAGAGCTTTTCAAAAATGATCTTATTGTAAAGTCGGCACCAGTATCTGATGATGAACTGCCGCTGCTTAGTGTTGGACAAACCATCATTTCCCCCATCCATCTTCCGGTTATGAAAACCCATATCCTTGAAAAGATGATGGAAAAAAGGATAACGGCAGTTTCTTTTGAAAATCTGAAAGATGAGTCGGGTCATAATCCCATTGTGCGAAGCATGAGCGAAATTGCGGGTAGTGCTGTGATGTTGATTGCAGGACAATATCTTGGCAGTGCCAATAATGGAAGAGGGGTCTTACTTGGAGGGATATCAGGGATTCCCCCAACAAAAGTCATCATCATAGGTGCAGGTATTGTTGGTGAATATGCCGCCAGAACAGCACTTGCTGTTGGGGCAAGTGTAAAGGTGTTTGATAATAATATTTATAAACTGAAAAGGCTGCAAAACAATATTGGTGTAAGGTTATGGACTTCTGTGCTTGAGCCAAAAATTTTGGCAAAGCAATTAAAGACCTGTGATGTTGCAGTGGGCGCGCTTTCTTCATCCGGTGGTAGAACCCCCATTGTGGTAACGGAGGAAATGGTGGCTATGATGAGACCGGGAAGTGTAATTGTTGATGTTAGTATTGACCGAGGAGGTTGCTTTGAAACATCAGAAGTTACAACACATGAAAAACCCGTGATGGTAAAGTTTGATGTGATTCACTATGGCGTTCCTAATATTCCTTCTGGATTTGCCAGAACGGCTTCGCAGGCAATCAGCAATGTGCTGATGCCATTGCTTTTAAAAGTTGGTGATGAGGGCGGATTAGAAAAACTTGTTTGGCATCAACTCAACATCAGAAATGGAATTTATATGTTTAAGGGCGCACTCACCAATTTCCACCTTAGTGAACGGTTCAACTTAAAGTTTACTGATCTCAATTTGTTGATTGCTAGTCAACGCTAAAAGGGTTGGTTATTCGTGCGTTC
>CANJEF010000276.1 GCA_947472965.1 Sphingobacteriales bacterium | reverse complement strand
TTGACAGAATTTGTAAAAGTGCACTAGAAAGAGGCATTGGAGTAATGATAGATGCAGAAGAATCATGGATTCAAGATGCTATTGATTTTGTCGCACAAGCTATGATGGAAAAATACAATAAATCCAACGTAGTTGTGTATAATACGGTACAGCTATACAGAAAAGATCGGCTTCACTTCCTTAAGCTCAGTTTTGAGGAATCAATCAGTAAACAATTCATGCTGGGCGTAAAACTAGTCAGGGGAGCCTACATGGAAAAAGAAGCAAAAAGAGCAATAAAAATGGGCTACGATAACCCTATTCAGCCTAGCAAAATTGCCACAGATAAAGATTATGATGAAGCCATCGCCTTTTGCATCAATAACATTGAAAATATTTCCCTGATTGTAGCAAGTCATAATGAAGAGAGCAACCTAACCGCTGCAAAAATGCTACTTGATACAAAAGGAACGCCAAAGCATCAACACCTGCATTTTTCCCAATTATATGGTATGAGTGATAATCTGACGTTCAATTTGGCAGACGCTGGATATAATGTGTCTAAATATCTGCCATTCGGCCCAATTGAAGAAGTAATTCCCTATCTTATGAGAAGAGCACAGGAAAACAGCTCAATATCCGGACAAACTGGAAGAGAATTGAAATTGATAAACCAGGAGTGTAATAGAAGAGGAATTTAAACATTGTAAGGATAGTAATTCAATAGGAAAATTAGATAAAGCAGAAATACATACTGCCATTTGAACTAATATTCAATCTAAAATTGTGAAAGAAAAACTTCATGAAAAGACTATAGACGCTAGCAGTATAAATAAAATCGCTTCAAAATATGTATCAGAAGCCATTTTAATCATAAACAAGCAAGGGAAAATTGAATTTGCCTCAGAATCAGCAGAACATGTGTTAGAAATCAAAAAAAAATTACTTCAGGATACTTCTATTCTTAAATTCAAATGGCTAAAAATATTGACTTTAAAGAATTTGAATTCTCCTGACTCGCCCCTATATGCTCAACCACACCGATTTACAGTTATCGACAAAAAAAGGAAATCAAGATTCATAGAGCTTACTTGTTTTAAACACAAAGAAGATCGGTCAGGTGAAGTAAAGAGCATTGTGAAATTGAAAATAATTGATGACCAAAACATAACTGAAGCTATAAATGACAATAGTATCGATAAATACAATACGCTGTTTTCAAATACAAGTCTAGGAATAATTGAAGTAGATAAGAATGAGAAAATAATATTTGCAAACAAGGGGTTTGAAAAAATATCAGGGTATACCGAAAATGAATTAAAGGGAAAGTATGGTCCAAGTATTTTTTTAGATGATGAAAGCCAGCGGATAATCAACATCAATCAAAGAAAAAAGAGGCACCTCGGCAATGAAGGATTTTACGAGATCAGAGTCAAGAGTAAAAAAATGGGCCATAGAGATTGGATCGTAAGTGGCACACCTATTTACGATAAAAATGGCAATATAAAAGGATCTATAGGTATACATTGGGATATTACTGACTCAAGAAAAATGGAAGCCAAGGTTTCTTTTGATAAAATACAAAAGGAAAAACAGCTCATTGAAAATCAATTACAGGCTGAAGAAAAACAAAGGGAAAAAATTGGCCGTGATCTTCATGATGGTGTAGGCCAAATGCTCGTTTACCTTAGTCTACATTTAAAATTAATTAAGGAGAAGAAAAGCATCAGAAAGGATGATCTGGAAAAAACCGAAAAAACAATCCAACAAATCATTAATGAAATCAGAAATCTATCAAGAGATTTCGCAGCACCTGCCATTAAGGAATTAGGGCTAAAAGATGCAGTGATTGAACTCATAGGAACTTTCAGTATTCTAACAAAACCAAATTTCAAACTAATTGTATACAAAGGACCAGATCCGGAAATGATGATTTACGAACAAAAAATAATTTTGTACAGAATTATTCAGGAATTATGCAGCAATACTTTCAAACATGCCAATGCAAGTCAGGTTGAAATAGAGCTGATTAAAAACAAAAATGAACTCTGCTTGAAATATAAAGACAATGGAATAGGCTTTGATCCACAGAAAAATAACAAGGGAATTGGACTTAAAGGAATTCTCTCAAGAATTGAATATTACGGAGGTAAGTTAGTACTGAAATCAAAACATAAAAAAGGAATCGAAGTTTTAATTAACTTACCAATTAACTAATCAGTCCAATGCCTAATAGGATAAAAATTGTAATTGCAGACGATCATACACTCATCGCTGAAACTTGGGCCACCATTATAAATCTGGAAAAAAACTTTAATGTGGTTAAGCTATTTGATAATACGCAAAGCCTGATAGATGAAATTCCTGATATCAACCCAGATATTATTTTACTGGATGTAAGTATAAATCCCATATCCGGAATTGAAGCCACAAAAATTATTCTTGAAAAATCTCCTCATATAAAGATCATTGGTGTGTCAATGCATAATCAACCTTCCTATGCAAAAAAGATGATTCGTAATGGAGCAATGGGATATGTTACCAAAAATTCATCAAAAATCGAAATGTACGAAGCCATTGAAGAAGCAATGAAGGGGAATGTGTACATATGTCAGGAAATACAAAAAAATATTTCAAAACAAATTATTGTTGAAGATGTAGAAAATAACAATTTCAATAAATTGACAGAACGGGAAATTGAAATTATCAAGTTGATCAAAAATGGATTGACCAACAAAGAAATAGCTTCTATGCTTTTATTATCACAAAGAACGGTGGAAACACACCGTTCAAGAATTCTCAAGAAGCTTGGCATTAAAAACTCAATCAGCCTGATAAAGCTGATTAATGATTCATTTTGGGAACTATAATCCAACTATTCAAGAAGTAGTCATTCCCAGTCTAGTCACCCCAAATATTATCCTTTCCTTCAAGCCAACGTTTAACTAAGTCAGTAGTAACTGACTTTGGACGCTCCAATGGAAAACCCAATGCCCTGTCCCAACAGAGGCTTGCTAGCACACCAAGTGCACGGCTTACGCCAAAAAGAACTGTATAAAATTCATACTCTACCATGCCATAATGAACCAAT
>CANJEF010000275.1 GCA_947472965.1 Sphingobacteriales bacterium | reverse complement strand
TTTTTAACCAAATATTTGGTGGATCAGTTTATCAACCGAAGGATTAAATTAATCTACAAATTCATTCGACAAACCAAGGCAACAAAACGGGAGGAATTCTACAATAAAAATATTCTACCGAAGCAAAGTCTTGATGAAGTAACTGAAGACGTACTGCAATGGTCTGATCAACGAAAAAATGAAATAGAAATACTTGAAAGAAATGAGCAGTTTAGAAAAGAATTTCTTCAAAACCTTTCCCATGAATTCAAAACCCCTGCTTTCGCCATACAAGGCTATCTCGAAACCCTCATGGGCGGTGCTATAGATAATCCCGAAGTGAATAGAAAATTCCTTGGCAATGCATTCAATAATACTGGTCGACTGATAAACTTGATCAATGATTTGGATGAAATAACCAAGTTGGAAAGTGGTAAGCAAGAACTGCAGCTACAACAATTCATAATACAAGATCTAATACAAGAAGTTTTTGAATCCCTTTCATTCAAAACAAAAAGCAAAAAAATATACTGCAGTTTCAAAAAAGGCAGTGATCAACCTGTGATGGTTTTGGCCGACAAGGAAAAAATCAGACAGGTGTTAACGAACCTGGTTGATAATGCGATCAAATACGGAAATGAAGAAGGCAAAGTGGAAGCGAGTATTTATAAGACAGATGATGTTAATATGCTGGTAGAAATAAGTGATGATGGGATAGGAATATCAGAAGAACATTTGCCAAGGATATTTGAACGTTTTTACAGGACCGATTATGGCAGAAGCAGAGATATAGGAGGAACTGGCTTGGGACTGGCCATCTGTAAACACATCATTGAGGCCCATGGACAGTTTATACACGTAAGAAGCAAGCCTGGAATTGGGTCTACTTTTGGCTTCACCCTAACGAAATCAAATTTATAAAGTACTAATTATCAATAAATTAGAAAATTAACTTGCGTCTATATTAATTTAATGTTACCTTTTTATTAAATTAATAATACCTACTTGCGTAAGTTCATACCCATATTAATACTGTTTTCTCTTGCGGTTTCGTCCAAGTCAGAAGGAAGAGGGATGCCTGTTGATTCTGTTGGAATTGAATTTCTTGGAATGGTTTCATTAATTCCATCCCCCGGAATAACGGAACATTACAAAGGTGCAATCCAAGAAAAAAAAATAATAGATTTCATTGATCGGATGGATTCAGACATATTGAATTCAATTGCAGCATCTTTGAAAAAAATAAAAAATGAGCAATCCATCAATGATTGGCTTTTTTACCAGCTGATTCGTCGCACTGCAGAAAAGTGTATTAATAAAAGTGATGATTATGTTGGATACACAGTCTATAAATGGTACTTGCTTAGATCTTGTGGCTATGAACCCTTGATTAGTATTTCAACAGATAAGATTTTATTGTACGTTAAAAGTGATGACCCAATCTACAATTTGCCCCTAAAGAATTTTCATCAGCAACAATATGTTTGTCTGAATTACCACGACTACGGTTTTAACATAGCATTGGATCAGGAAAAATTCACCAATCTATCCGAAATCATTCAAACTGGATCCAACTTCAGCTTCAATATTCACAACATTCCAGCAATTGACAAGCAAGCATACAAAAGCAAACAAATTAATTTTACATACAAGCAAAAGCAAGAGCAAATAAATGTACTCGTGAATCCAGAATTTAGCAGTTATTTTAAAAATTATCCGGTAACTGATTACCAGAACCAATTTAATATTCCTTTGAGCGGGGAAACTTATCAATCGCTTATCAGCTCACTTAAGCAAAAGACAAATAAATTCACGGTTACCGAAGGGGTTGAATATCTAATGTATTTTACAAGAAATGCATTTGAATATGAAAGGGATACTGAGGTTTTTGGCAGGGAAAAAAGACTGTCGCCTGAGGAAACGCTTTTATATGAAAAGAGTGACTGTGAAGACCGGTCTGCACTGTTTTTTTATCTTGTAAAGGAAATTTACAATTTACCCATGATAGTTGTGATGTATGAAGATCATGTTACAGTGGCAGTCAAACTGAATATTGAATCTAAAAACAACATAAGATACAAAGATGAGTCCTACGCAATTTGCGAACCGACTCCACAAACAAGAGATTTGAAAATAGGAATGCTAGCTAAAGGACTTGAGAAAAAACCGTTTGAAATATCTTATGCATATAATCCCGGCAAATAGTTTAAAGTTCTTTTGCTTTACTTTTTAAACTATCCAGGATTTTTTTTGACTCAACGCCCATTGTTGTAAAGTACTTTTCCCCTGTTTTAATGAAGGAAAAACCAGAACAGGACTTATCGTTGGTGAAATAAATTGGATAAACAATATCCCCCTTACCGTAAAAATAAATTTTACCATTTGTATTACACCCTTTCATGCTATCTGTAAAAGTTCTATTAATATCATCTACAATTGATACTAATGTTGATGCATTTTTAATTTTACAAAAAGTAAAAAATCTTGGGTTTCCAGGGGTCTTATAAAACATAACAACAGCACTATCTGAGTGCCTGACATCATTCATGATCCCTTGTTTGTGACCCAATAAAGTGATAGTACCCGTATCAACTAATGTTTCGTTTGTTTTTTCCTGAATAGATGACGTTGTTTGTTCTTTACAAGAAACAAGAAAGGCTAATGCACATATTATTAGTATGGTAAATCTCATAGAGTGAACATAAAAAAGCCGCTTCAGAATCGAAGCGGCTTTAGTATTTTTATATAATTAATAAGCTTTGTTCTGAGGATCCCAATTAGTCCATCCTGTTGTCCAATCCGTCGTACCCATAGCACCCCTGAAAGCACCAGTAGTGAAGTATGAGTTCATCCCAGTGAAATTTGCTCCTGTGAGTGCAGGTGAGCCAGTTTGTGGTAAGAACTTAGGTGAGGTTGAATAAAAAGGTGATGTAAGTTTAGCAGAATCTGCATTAGCTAATGTGATAGAACCTTGTGCTTCTGCTTTTGCCTTGATAAGATCAGCAGATGAGATGATTCCGGCTGCAGCAGCGTCACCCGTACGGTATGGTGAAGCGATAGCATGAACCAAGTTATTTTTGAATTCAGAAGTACTGTCTACAAAATAAGAT
>CANJEF010000274.1 GCA_947472965.1 Sphingobacteriales bacterium | reverse complement strand
GCCACAGGGAAATTACCTTGTGGCTTTTTTATTCCCCATACTTTCCCATCCTCTCCCCATCCTCGTCTCCCGGAGGGGACGAGGATGCATTCCCATTCTCGTCTCCCGGAGGGGACGAGGATGTTACGCTGATGTATTAAAAGTTTTATCATCCCCGTCCGCTGCGCGAGACGGTGATGGGGAAGAACGGGAGACGGTGATGTGAAAAAAAATCCATTCTTTGCCTATATAAATAATGATTAATTTTAGAATCTTGATAAAAAGTATTTTTTAAAAATCAATTACATGATAAAATTTAAGGTGGCGATTATTGGATTTTTCAGTTTGATGGTTATGTTTTCGCAAGCGCAAAAAAAAGTATTGGTTTTTTCTAAGACCGCTGGGTACAGACATAGTTCAATTGATGTTGGGAGACTTGCCATTATGAAATTGGGCAAAGAAAATGGCTTTGATGTTGATACAACTGAAAATGCTTCAATGTTTTCTGAGAAAGAGTTGAAAAAATACAGTGCAGTTATTTTTTTCAATGCAACTGGAGATGTTTTGGATCATTATCAACAAGCAGCATTTGAGAGGTATATCCAAGCTGGTGGTGGTTACATGGGTATTCATGCAGCAACTGATTGTGAATATACATGGCCTTGGTATGGTAAACTTTCAGGCGCTTATTTCAAGAGTCACCCTAAACAGCAAAATGCAAAATTAATTGTGCAGGACAGAACACATATCAGCACTTCCCACCTTCCTGAAACATGGGAACGTTATGATGAATGGTATAATTTCAAAAGAGCACCTGGTAATGAAGTGAAAGTATTAATCAGTATTGATGAAACATCTTATGAAGGTGGTGAGAATGGCGCTAGTCATCCAATGGCATGGTATCATGATTTTGATGGTGGCCGTGCTTATTATACGGAACTTGGACATACAGATGAATCATACGCAGACCCCTTGTATCTCAAACATATTTTAGGTGGTATAAAATACGCCATAGGTGAAAATGTAAAACTTGATTATTCCAAGGCAAGAACAATGAACGTGCCTGAGGAAGATCGGTTTACTAAAAATGTATTGGCAGGAGGTGTTTTTGATGAACCAACGGAAATTGCAGTGTTACCCAACCTTGATATTCTTATCGTTCAACGCAAGGGTGAAGTTTTGTGGTATAATAACAAAACCCAAAAAACAACAGAAGTAGCAAAGTTTAATCTTTATTCAAGTTCTGGCGTGCCTGGTGTAAATGCAGAAGAAGGATTAATGGGTATTACCGCTGATCCTGAATTTGCTAAGAACAATTATATATACATGTATTATGCAACCACAGATACTGCAGCAAATAGGTTGTCGAGGTTTATTTTTAAGGATGGCAAACTCGATTTAAAGTCTGAAAAAAAGATTCTTGATGTTCCACAAACAAGAAAGATCTGTTGCCACACAGGTGGTTCGCTTGCGTTTGGTCCGGATGGTTCTTTGTACTTATCAACTGGTGATAATACAACGCCATTCAATCAAACTGATTCAAAATATATTTCTGATGGATTTGGACCTATCGATAATCGTGAAGGCTATGAACAATTTGATGGAAGAAGAGGGTCTAGCAACACCAATGATCTGCGTGGAAAAGTATTGAAGATCAAGGTCAATCCAGACGCATCATATTCTATACCAGCGGGAAATCTTTTTGCACCAGGTACACCGAAGACAAGACCTGAGATTTATGCAATGGGTGCGAGAAATCCGTATAGAATTTCAATTGACAGGAAAAAGGGATTTTTGTATTGGGGTGATGTTGGTCCGGATGCTGGTGAGGACAAGCCCGCTGAAAAAGGTCCACGCGGTTATGATGAATTGAACCAAGCGCGTAAGCCTGGATATTTTGGATACCCATTATTTATAGGTAACAATTATCCTTATCGTCAATTCAATTATGAGACAGGTGAGATAGGAGATTTTTTTGATCCGAAGAAACCATTGAATCTTTCTAAGAATAATACCGGTCTTACAGAACTTCCGCCGGTTAGTCCTGCTTTTATCTGGTATCCTTATGCAGCTTCTGAAGATTTTCCTGAAGTAGGAACTGGTGGAAGAAATGCAATGGCTGGTCCAACTTATTACTCAGAATTTTATCCAAAAGAAACAAGGTTCCCTGAATATTATGATGGCAAGCTTATGTTTTATGAATGGATGAGGGGTTGGGTTAAAATGGTTACAATGGATCAAGAAGGCAACTTTGAAAAAATGGAACCATTTTTATCAAATATCAAATTTGCTAATGCCATTGATATGGAAATGGGCCCAGATGGCAGGTTGTATTTTCTTGAATATGGTACAGGTTGGTTTTCAAAAAACAGCGATGCTGCATTGGGAAGAATTGAATACAATGCTGGCAACAGAGCACCTAAAACAAATGTTAGTATCAACAAAAGAACTGGGAAGCTTCCATTTACAGTAAAGGTAAATGCTGAAGGCACAACAGATCCCGACAAGGATGCCCTCACGTACACTTGGCATTTTGGTGCATCTATATTAAAGCCATCAATAACATCCAACGCTTCTTTTACATTTACAAAGTCAGGTGAATACAAGATATATGTAGAGGCCAAAGACAGCAAAGGTGCTGTTACAAAAAGTGAAGTGATGAAAGTTTATGCTGGTAACGAAGAGCCTACGGTAAGCATAAAAACGGATGATAATAGTACATTTTATGTACCAGGTGTTCCAGTTCCCTATACTGTTTTTGTTGATGACAAGGAAGATGGATCAACGCAGAAGGGCGGTATCGACAAAAAATCCATTTTTGTAAAAGTGGATTATATAAGTGGAACAGACAAGGCACAGGTTGTGGGACATCAAATTATAACTTCAGCAATGGAGGGGAAGAATCTTGCTGCTACACTTGATTGCAAAGTCTGTCATAAGGAAGCAGAAAAATCAATCGGACCAGCCTACAATGCAGTTGCATCAAAGTATGAAAAAGATCCAAAGGCAAAATTGTATTTAACCAATAAGATCATTAAAGGAGGTGGAGGAGTATGGGGAGAAGTGGCCATGTCTGCGCATCCTGATTTGAAGCCATCTGATGCAGGAATGATTGTAGATTGGATTTTGGGATTGAAT
>CANJEF010000273.1 GCA_947472965.1 Sphingobacteriales bacterium | reverse complement strand
TGCTGTGGTTATGTAAATGATGGTACAGATGATCAGAGAATAAATCATTCCCCTAGGCAAATCACGTTTGGGATTGGCACATTCTTCAGCAGTAGTTGATATTGCATCAAATCCAATATAGGCAAAGAACACAGCCGAAACACCTTTTAAAACACCGCCCATTCCATTTGGAAGAAAAGGTGTCCAATTGTGCAAGGTATTATTTGAAAAAATATACCAAAAACCAATAGCAGCTATCACCAACAACATAATAATCTTGAGAATAACCATGGCATTGGCGGTTCGCTTGCTTTCCTTGATTCCAACGTAAACGAGCATTGTTACCAACACCACAATGATAAACGCAGGAAGGTTAATTATGACTGGAATACCAAGAATCCTTGGTGCTGTGGAATAAATAAGAGATGTAGTAGAACCACTGTTTTCAATGGCATGCTGGTATGCAAAATAAGCTGTTTGGTATCCTGTGGTTAGCCATTCAGGAAGATTCAATCCAATTGCCTTGAGGATGTTATTAAAATAAGCACTCCATGAAATAGCCACAACAATATTACCAATGGCGTATTCCAAAATCAATGCCCAACCGATAATCCAGGCAACTACTTCCCCGAAACTGATGTAAGAATACGTGTATGCACTTCCAGCAACTGGAATACGCGAAGCAAATTCTGCATAGCATAAAGCGGTGAAACCACAAGTAACAGCGGTAATCACAAAAAGTAAAATCACCCCTGGTCCTCCATTGAAAGCGGCGGAGCCAATAGTAGAAAAAATCCCTGCCCCCATCACTGCTGCAACACCCATTAAGGTAAGGTCTCTTACATTCAATACCTTTTTCAATCCTGTGGTATCATTTTCATGAATACTGACATCGTTCATGATTTGATCCAAGTTCTTTTTTCTGAATATGCTACCCACAGGGATATATTTATTTAGTGAAAAATCATTTATCGCGGCTAATCAAATAATTTGCCAATTGAAGGAGCGACTCCTTCCTAACTTTTGAAACGGCTATTTCATCCAGATCAGACAATGCTTTTTGCAAGTATGATTCTTTCAGTTCTTTGGCCCATTGGTCAATTCCACAAGACCTGAAAATTTCTAATACTTTTTCTACCTTGTCCACAGGATTTTCTTTCATCAGATTTTGCAGTTGCAACAAGTCTTTTTCCTTCGCTGTGGATAAGGCATGAATCATCAAAAAAGTCTTCTTATTACTGATAATATCTCCCCCCACTTGTTTACCAAATTTATCCGGATCGCCAAATGCATCAAGATAATCATCCTGGATTTGGAATGCAATACCAAGATTTTTTCCAAAGGCATAAATATGTTGCTGGTTGTTGTCACTTGCTCCGCCCACAATTGCACCCATCTGTAAACTGGCAGCCAATAACACGGATGTCTTTTGGCTGATCATGTGCAGATAGTCTTCCATGCTTACATGATCCAACTTTTCGAAATCCATATCAAGCTGTTGCCCCTCACAAACTTCTTTAGCAGTTTGATTGAACAACTGTATTACATCCCTTAGGTATTTTGTATTGATTTTGTTGATATAATCATAAGCAACCACCATCATCACATCACCCCCAAGCAAAGCAGTAGGTTCACCATAAACTGCATGAACTGTTGGTTTACCACGACGTAAAGGTGCTTTGTCCATGATATCATCATGAACCAACGAAAAGTTATGAAACAATTCCACTGCAGCAGCAAGGTGGTAGGCATCGGTATTGATTTCCCCGAAAAGCTCATTGCCCATCAGACAAAGTATTGGTCGAATTCGTTTTCCTGAATTGGAAAGAAAGTCCTCCAACGGATTGTACAATGTGGATGGTGAAAGCGGAAAATGCCTATGATTGAAATAGGTTTCAAAAGATTGTTGAAGGGTATCGATACCAGACATATTATGCATGCTATTTGAATGCCTCTAAGGTAACAAATGACATGCTTAAAATTTATTTTTTCTTGTTTTGTGGCGACTTAGTGAGATCATCCGCACTAAGGATCCATTCATAATCAAGTTGTCGCTTGGCAAGATTTGCTGAAATCACCTTGATTTGAACAACATCTCCCATGGTAAAGGATTTTCCACTTCTTTTTCCCAACAACGCATATTCAGCTTCATAATAGATAAAATCATCGTAATCGAGCAACGCTGTTAGTCCCACCAAACCCTCACATTTATGTTCAATTGTTTCTGCCCAAAATCCAAAACTGGAAACACCTGAAATGACGGCATCAAATGTTTCGCCTATATGATCCGACATGAACTCAACCTGTTTGTATTTATTGGCGGCTCTTTCCGATTCCATTGCAGCCCTTTCACGTTCACTTGAATGCCTGCAACGCTCTTCCATCTTTTTGTCTGGCTCAACCTGGTCTTGCAAAATTTGTGTCATCACACGGTGTACTAAAACATCTGGATAACGCCTAATAGGAGATGTAAAATGACAATAGTCTTCAAAACCTAACCCATAGTGGCCAATGTTCTTGGAAGTATAAATTGCCTTTGCCATGGTGCGTATTCCCAATTGTTCAAGGACCCGTTGTTCCGGCATTCCTTGTACTTTTAACAACATCTCATTAAATGACTTGGCGATTTCCTGTGGTGTTCTGGTGTTGAAAGAATAACCATGTTTTTTTGCAAATTCAACAAACGGAATGAGTTTTTCCTCAGATGGTTGATCATGCACACGGTATGGGAAAGGAATTGGTTTGCCATTGACCTTTAAAGAAGAAACCTTTTCAGCAACTGTTCTGTTTGCTAAAAGCATAAACTCTTCAATCAGCTGGTGAGACTCTTTGCTTTCCTTTATAATAATGCCAATGGGCTTCCCCGTTGCATCCAATTTGAACCGCACTTCTTGTGAAGAAAAATTAATAGCGCCCTCTTTCATTCTGGCTTTACGCATTGATTGGGCCAGTGCATGCAGTGACAACAATTCTTTCTCATAAATACCAGTACCTGATTCTATAATGGTTTGAACATCCTCATAAGTAAACCTATGATTGGAATGCATCACAGTACGTCCAATCCATTTGTCAATAATTATTCCTTTTTTATCGAAAATGAATTTGCATGAATATGTAAGTTTATCCTCATTGGGACGAAGTGAACAAAGCTCATTCGAGATGCGTTCT
>CANJEF010000272.1 GCA_947472965.1 Sphingobacteriales bacterium | reverse complement strand
CTCGTCCCCTCCGGGAGACTAGAATGGGAACAGCATCCTCGTCCCCTCCGGGAGACGAGAATGGGAACAGCATCCTCGTCTCTCCCCATCACCGTCTCTCGCAGAGGACGGTGATGATGAACAAAATCCATCCTCGTCCCCTCCGGGAGACGAGAATGGGAACAGCATCCTCGTTCCTCCCCATCACTGTCTCTCGCAGAGGACGGTGATGATTCAAAACCATCCTCGTCCCCTTCGGGAGACGAGAATGGGAAAGTATGGGTAAGATTTTTTATTGACCAAAACCCAATATTTGTTCGAACTTTGTAAAAAACAAACAAGATGGGGATTGTCAGTGAATTCAATGAATATAGGGAGAAGATGAATGATGTGATTTTGAAGAATAACAACCTGGTGATGAAACGCCTCTGGAACCTGGATACGAATACCTATGATGAGGGGGTGTTGGACAAGCGTACCAAAGAAATGTTAGGACTGGTTTCCAGCATGGTGTTGAGGTGCGATGATTGCATAAGGTACCATTTGGGAAAATGCCATGAACTTGGACTAACTACAGAGGAAGTATATGAGATTTTTTCTGTTGCAAACATTGTGGGTGGAACGATTGTTATTCCTCATACACGCAGGGCTGCTGAATATTGGGAAGCACTAAAGAGTGAATCGGAAGCACAATAAAGAATGTAGAAATTATTATGAGCGAAATTACAGAGGAAATAAAATCGGTATTGACATCAAAGGACTTCCAAACAGATCAGGAAGTACGTTGGTGCCCAGGCTGTGGCGATTATTCAATACTTGCACAAGTGCAGAAGGTTATGCCAACGTTGGGCATACCCCGTGAGAACATTGTCATTGTTTCAGGTATTGGTTGCTCGAGCAGGTTTCCCTATTATATGGAAACCTATGGTATGCATTCCATCCATGGAAGAGCAACTGCCATAGCGAGCGGACTCAAAGCCACCCGGCCTGAGTTGAGTGTTTGGATTGTTACAGGCGATGGAGATTCATTGAGTATTGGCGGTAATCATACCATTCATTTACTACGCAGAAACTTTGACGTGAATATTATGCTCTTCAATAACCAAATTTATGGGTTAACAAAGGGACAATATTCTCCCACTTCAGAGGAGCACAAAGTAACCAAGTCGACTCCTTTCGGTAGCCTCGATCATCCGTTCAATCCATTGGCGTTGGCCATGGGTGCTGATGCAACATTCATAGCAAGAAGTATGGACCGTGATCCAAAGCATATGCAGGATATGTTGTTGAGAAGCTATGCACACAAGGGTTCTTCCTTTCTGGAGATCTACCAGAATTGCAACATATTCAATGATGCCGCCTTTGAAATTTTTACTGATAAATCCTCGAAACCTGTTGAGACCTTGTTCCTAGAGCAAGGAAAACCATTGTTGTTTGGTGTTAATAAAGAAAAGGGTATTCGCCTCGATGGTTTCAAGCCGGTGATTGTTGATTTATCAAATGGCATTTCTGCTGATGATTGCTGGATTCACGACGAAAAGGATTTTTACAAGGCACAAATACTCGTGCGCATGTTTGATGATCCGAATATCGAAGGACACCTACCAAGGCCATTTGGTGTTTTTTATCAAACAGATAGGGCCTGTTATGAAGACCAACTTGAATTGCAAGTGCAGGAAGTGCTTGCTAAAAAAGGCAAGGGTGACTTGGATAAGTTACTTCGAGGCAATGAAACATGGACAATACAATGATTTGATAATTGTATAAGAAAAACGGATGAAACAGTGATTCATCCGTTTTTTTATTTGCGAACTTTCAACAAAAAAATATGCTCATCACCATTCATCCAGATAATCCACAAGAAAGGTTAATCAAACAGGTTGCCGACTGCCTGATGAATGGAGGCGTAATTATCTATCCTACTGATACTGTTTATGGATTTGGTTGTGATATTTTTCAACCCAAAGCTGTTGAAAGAATATGCAGGATAAAAGGAATTGATCCCATCAAGGCCAACCTGTCATTTGTGTGCAGTGATTTATCAGACCTCAGTAAATATGCGCGTAGCATCAGTACGCCACAGTATCGCTTCATCAAATCACATATACCAGGCCCTTTCACATTTATTCTACCAGCTAGCAAGGAAGTTCCTAAGATTCTGAAAAGTAAAAAAGATACCATTGGACTACGTGTTCCCTCACATCATATTACGCATGCGATTGCAGAAAAACTGGGACATCCTATCTTAAGTTCATCCTTGCCAGGTGAAATGGTTGAGGAGTATACTGATCCTGAGTTGATCTATGAAAAATTTGGCAAGCTGGTGGATATGGTTATTGATGCAGGGGTTGGCGGCATGGAATACTCCACCATCGTTGAGCTTACTGACGACCAGCCTGTTATTATACGACAGGGTAAAGGGGTTGTGGAATAAGTTAAATCTATTTTAAATCAGACTTAAATACTTGAATTCTGGATTGATTTGAAAGTATATGGAATCACGTCTGAATTTGAAGGTAATCTCCAATGATCAGGCTCTTCATAGTTATAGGCCATATCAACAATATTGATGACAGAGCCTATTTTATCAGAGATGTTTTGAATAGCATGACAGACTTTAGGAGGGATGGAGATAAGCATTGGTCTTGATACGCCTATATTGAATTCATTGATCTTACCATATGTGGGTGAATCTTTTCGTGGGTCATAAAGCACAATTTTAATAGCCCCACCATTAACGAAAATCCGGTCCGTTGTGAATTCATGAATATGCCAATCTGAAAATTCACCGGGGTTAATCGATACTTGAAAAATCTGACTAACTGGCAATGAATCAAGTTGCCAATCTTTTCTCCAAATTTCAGTTAGGCCACCATTTGTTTTAATGACATTTTTAATTTCTTTTGTTTGAACTCCTTCAATCAATGTTTGATTTACTGGAATCCAATCTGTTGTGATGCTCATCTTATCTTTTATAAACCCCAATTCTTTTAAATTCATTTTTTTGTTTTTTAAGGGCACTTAAATTTTTGGAAGTCCTCTTAGTTTTCTCAACTGACTTATGAGAGAACCCTTACGTGGATTTTTAAAGAAAATGATAACCTGACCCAATGTTAATCCAAAGAATTCCAATACTTGTAAAATTAAGTTACGAACAATGGCCTTCACATGGTGAGCATTTGT
>CANJEF010000271.1 GCA_947472965.1 Sphingobacteriales bacterium | reverse complement strand
GCGGCCAGGATGTACTTAATTTCCCTATACGCCTTGATGACAAATTGAGTGGTGTGTTTGATATGGCCAACAGCGGTAACATGGCACCAAGCAAGCAGTCACTTGCTGTGTTTGCTGAACTTTCAAAGCTGGTGGATGCTGAATTTGAAAAAGTAAATTCTGTTTTCAGTGTCGGACTGCAGGCATTCAATAAACTTATCAAGGAAAAAAATCTTCCTGTTATTTCAGTAAAATGATGCGTTGAATAATTGATGTATAAGATTAAGTGTTTATTCTGATAAACGGAATAAAAAAGGAGATCAAAAATTTGATCTCCTTTTTTTATTACTGAATTTTACTGTTTTATTTTTAAAGCATCACAGCAGTTGCCTTTTTTACTTTTTTGTTATTCTTTACTTTTGATTTCCCTCACTTTTGTGTTTCCTCCACCATCTAGGGTTAGGTCGTGCGGTGCATTTGTTTTCCATGCACCTCTCGTAAAGTCTGGTACATCCATGGTTTTGGATTTATTTTTTACTGAAGCTTCACTCAATGGACCAACCGCACTCCAGGATGCTGCATCGTATACATCCTGATCAAGTGGTAAGCCATTGCGAAGACAATCAATCAGCCTCCAATCCATGATGAAGTCCATGCCACCATGACCTCCAACATTCTTCGCAATATCACCTATATGTTTCACGATTGGAAGTGTGTGTGTGTCATAAAGGGCTTTCAATTCTTCAGGTTTAACCCAGGAATGTCCCAATGCTATGCGTTCTGGACCAGGCCATTTTGATGCAGTTCCTTTTGTACCACTTACCAGGTGAATCCTAGAGTAAGGTCTGATGGTGGAAACGTCATGCTGCACCATCAGGGTTTTGCCAAGATCGGTTTTGATAGTAGTTGTGTTCATATTGCCACGATAGGTCTTGTTGGCATAGGGTAGAAAAAAATCATCCTTTGCTGCAAGTTCATTTGCCATCGCCCCCATGGTGAAGTCATTGCTGCTCATGCTTACCAAGTGGTTGAATTTATCACCCCTGTTGATCTTCATGCATTGTGCGATCGGTCCGAGTCCATGGGTCGGATAGAGGCTTCCATTTCTTGTTATGTTTTCTTTTAATCTCCACATGTCGGCATATCCATTCTTATCAAACAAGTAATCTTTTGTAAGGTCATGTATATATGCACCTTCTGCATGTACAATTTCTCCAAGCATACCATTACGTGCCATATTGAGTGTGAGCAACTCAAAAAAATCATAGCAACAATTTTCAAGCATCATCATATGCTTTTTGGTCTTCTCTGAAGTTTCTACCAACTCCCAGCATTCGTCAACCGTTTTTGCAGCTGGCACTTCTGATGCAGCATGCTTGCCATTCTTCATGGCGTATACTGAAATTGGAGTGTGCAGATGCCAGGGTGTTGTTACATACACAAGATCAACATCATTGCTCTCACATAGGGCTTTCCATCCTTCTTCTCCTGAATACTCCTTTGCTTTTGGTAACCCTGCTTTTAGAAGAATTTCCTGTGCCTTTGTTACCCTGTCCGGGTACTTATCACACAGTGCCTTAATTTCAACACCTTCAATGAAAGTCATTCTCTCTATAGCACCTGGTCCACGTTGGCCTAAACCAACAATCCCAATGCGTACTGTTGGCATTTTGGGTGCTGCATATCCGCACATATTAAATGCAGCAGGTGTTTTTTCTATCAATGATGCATATCCTTGTTCAGGTATTCCAGCAGCAACGGAAGCGCCCGCGCCAATGGCAATGTTTCGTATAAATGAGCGACGGTTTGTACTCATAAAAGCTTTTTTAGGGTGAGGATTAAAGATAGTAAAAAAAGATGTCAGAAATCAGACATCAGAAATCAGGTTTTCTTTACACTAGACTGTCGTCTGACGTCTGACGTCTGTCTCCTGTCGTCTAATTAAAGATTCAACCAATAATTCATCTTAAACACAAGTGCCCGATTTTTATTTTTCATGAAAGGGTCTGTGAAGTAATTGTCGCTGTACACAATAAATAGATCGCTCATGGGCTTGTAACTCCATTGTATGCGACTGTTGATGTTGAAATTATTTCGTTGGTTATTGTATTGCAAGAACGTTGTCCAGAATAAATTATTACTGAAATTAATTTCAATCCTTGGTGCAATAAGAAATAAATTACTCATTCCATATTGTTCTGGCAATTTAATAGTTGCCTGTTGTATATTGAACCCAAAATTACCCCAGGGTTGTACCCTGTAATTTGCTGTAACTTGGTAATTGAATATACTTCCATTAAAAAATCCCCCGCCTGCTACCGAGAAAATATAGGAGAATTTTTTTCTGATATCTGTATTAAAAGTTACTTCAATTGTTTTAGGCCTATACTTTCCCGGTGGGATAGGCGCCTTTTCAGTGAACGATGTATAAAATAAAAGATTGCTAGGGTTGTAGCCCGCTTCAATCATTAGGTTTGATGTGTTTTTGAAAAACAGGTCCAATCCAAGTGAGTGCTGACTTTCATTAAAGCTTCCATCTAGGTTATAAATCATATAATTCTCAACTCCCAATCTGATTTGGTTTATGCTTCCGGTTCTTGGGAAAAAAATATGTTTTACCTGATTGAAAACCTGATTATATCCTTTTCTGATCGTGGTATCAAGTAAGGCATCATAATTATTGATGCGTTGCAGGAATCCCATATCAGTATAATAATTGTCAGTTATTTTTCCAAAGTCAACAATGGCATTCCAATTTTTTGAAAAATATCCTGCACCTGAGTTGATATAATATTGAGGACTTTTAATTCCTTCCTTAAATGAAAAATGATTACCTGACCAGGCATTCCACTTTCCTGATTTGCTAACAAAATCATATTGAATACCTCCATTTCTGCCATAGCGATCGAGTGGATCATTAAATTTATGCTTGCTATCCTCAATACCTTGTTTGTTTAAAAAATATCCTTTGATTGATGATCTCGATTGGACTTGTTGATTGAATGTTAATGCTGTATAATTCTGTGCTGCTGCATCACCTTTGGCAACTGTTTGCATATTCATTAAACCGACCCTGAGTTTTTTGGTTAGGTTTCCACTTATTCTTGCTCCACCGGCAATGGGAATTTTATTTCCGTTTTTATCAAGACCAATGGTCCTTGAATAAAATGGCCTGATAGGAGGAATACCATAGCTGGAGAAGAGATCGTCATT
>CANJEF010000270.1 GCA_947472965.1 Sphingobacteriales bacterium | reverse complement strand
GAACTCACCCTTGCCATGTCAATGCCATTAGATCGATAAGCAACTTCACTAAAGTTTTTAAGCCCTTGATCCAACGCAATGACCATTTCTGGTGTTGCACCTTTCTGAGGGCCAAATACAGCAGCAGCACCTTCTTTACCTAAGAGAAAATTTTCTACATCACACAACACTACAACTTCACACGCAAGAATTCTTTTATCTATTTCACTTGTATCAATTGTTACAAGGGATATAAGCTCTTTAGGATGAATGATCTCTTTCTCATCCGCAGCAAGAAATTTTATTCCTAATGCCCGAAGTATTCCCATGCCTCCGTCCACTGTTGCGCTTCCGCCCATACCAAGAATAATTTTTTTTGCGCCTTCATCCAACGAGCGCTTCATCAACATGCCTGTACCATAAGAGCTTGCATATAATGGATTGAGTTTGTCTGGCGCAACTAACCGTATACCGGATGCATAACACATTTCAATGATGGCCAACTGCTCTGATTTCAAATAACCGAAGGAAGTGTCGATAATATTCCCAAAAGGATCCTCGGCAGGGGTTGCAATCGTTTGGGCACCTAAATGTTGAATTAGCAGATCACCTGTTCCATCACCTCCATCCCCTATTGGAAGTAGAATACATTCAGCATCAGGAATCACATTGAGTACCCCTTTTTGTATAGCCCTTGCTACATCAAAAGCAGGCAAGGCATGCTTAAAGGCATTGGGAGATATAATTACTTTCATCACATTTTTTTGGCCCAATAATAAAGAAATTAATTTTCATAACACTGTTACATCCAAAACTAAAATAGAATACCACATGAATTACACCTCAAATATTAGCTGAATTCATCTGTTAAATGTAGTTTTTAGAAACAAACGACAAATTGCTTTAATAACATTTTATTACTTAACCGAGTAGTACAATCGTTGGATTATGCTCTCTAAAAAATACAAACAACCCGTTTATTAAAATATCAGATTGATGTTTTACTAAAAGCCAATAAAATAAAAAAAGATATAGCTTTAAACGTATTTAATACGATATCACCTTAAAGTATTCAGCAATCATGAATCAAGTATTAGCATTTCATGGCATGTCCACTGGCCAACTAGTCTCAATACCTTGTTGTTTAAGAAACACTTGAAATGAAGAGAGCAATTCTTTCTGTTCTCTAACCGCTGTTGGTTTTACCTGTTTCAATATTGAAAATGAAATCAATGAACCAACCGCTTCACCTATACTCCATTCAACAGGATGCAATCTAAAGCAACCATTGGTGATATGGGTTGTACCAATATTTTTACAGGCAGGAAAAATATTTTCCATTCGGATCGGAATCAAAGATCCAAGTGGAATTTCAAAAGGGATTGAAGGAAAGTCAATATAATTGTTCCCATTGGAACTGGGATGTAGATCGATATGATAATAACCGATTCCAACACTGTCATAAAACCTTGCCGACTTTCCTTTCGACTGCTGCCTATTGGTGATCTCCCATTGTTCCTTACCCACATGCTCTTCCAGAACGGTAAACATTGCTTTTATTCTTCGTGATTCCCTGACATAAGGATATTTTGAAAGACCATCATCTGTTCCCATGATATCCTTTCTAAGCCGAAGCCCTGGCCATCCTTTGTTTCCATCCTGTCGTGGTGCTTCAGTTTGCAGCCAATACAATAATGACAGACTTAGCTGTTTTGCATGATAGATATGTTTATCAAAAGTTTGTTGATCAACATCAACAAGATTCCCAAGCATATAATCGTTTTGGGGCCAATTCACCAAGGTTATATCTCCAGCATATGTTCCTTCTACGAAGTTTCTCTTATCAATCATTCTTCTGTACAGCCAGAGATTTAAGCGTTCGCCCGTATCTTTTCCATCAGGATCAAATGCAAGTTTTTTGGGTTTTAGCGTTGAAGGTTGAGAATACTGCAGATCCAAAAGCGGACCTGACCAGGCTGGTGTAAGATTTGGAATGTGCTTGCTCCAGAAATCATATTCAACCGGTTTCTCTATAACATGATCTTCTCCCGGTATATAATCCATTGCGAAACACATGGTGAACGATTGATTATTCTTTGGGTCTGCTTGTTCAGGAGCATGATTCTCGTTGGTTTCTGTTTTTGATTCTGTACCCGTCCCATACGCTGTTCCTGTTAGCGGAAGCAAGTCGCCCAACTCTGTTGCATCGACAAAATAAGGTGCAATCAATTTTATTTTTTGATTTGATCGCAATGATTGTATGCTGATTGAATTTACTTCCGTATTTCTTACATCAGCATTAATGGGTTTATGCTCCGTAAGCAATGTCAATCTGCCTGTACTGATGTAAGGGGCAAGCATTTCAATGAGCACCGCCAGTGCAACCTTTGGTTCATGACAGAGTCGGGATACTTGACCGGCACCAGGATTAAGATGATCACTTTGCTTGGCTTCATCTGTCAGCGGATAATATCTTTTATAATAATCCCTTATGCCATTTCTTAGCTGACGATACGACCTTGGAGCGCCATGGGTTTCTATCCATGGATGTTCATCTGGCGGAACCCCTTGAGAAGTCAATTGTCCACCGATCCAATCCGTTTCCTCTGTCAGTACAACGGTCAATCCATTGCGCAATGCAGCAATGGCAGCTGCAACTCCTCCCAGTCCACTTCCAATAATTACAAGATCTGCTTTTAAGGATGCGTTGGTTTTCAACCTTTCCTTTTTAGTGGAGCTGCTTTTTGTTTTGTTGGCAAATGACAAACCAGATGCAGTAGCAGTGCTTAGTGCAATTGATTGAATGAAATTTCTGCGTTTCATGAGTTCACAAGTTATAACAAGGGAGCTAATTAATGTTGAGTATGCTTTTCATTATTCAATGCGTGTTTTATAAAGTCTCTATTAAAGTTAGCTGAGTTCAACTGATAATTGCAATTTGTAGAAACAAACGTCAAAATGCTTTTAAGGGCCTTTTACGTTTGACCGAGTAGTGCAAGCGTTGGATTACTTGTGTCAAAAAACTACATAAAACTCAGTTTGGTAGAAAGATATCAGATTGAGGATCTTGCTACCCTAAACTCTCCAGAAATACCGCCCAGTGTGGAAGAACTGCTCGTGAAAATGTTAGCTCAGGATCTCCACGGAAAAAATCATAGAAAACATATTGAGCATAAACTTACCAAGCTAAGCTGATCACTTGATTGTTAATTGTGCTGTT
>CANJEF010000269.1 GCA_947472965.1 Sphingobacteriales bacterium | reverse complement strand
ACAAGCTTGGATTTACAGCAGGGTCACCTTCCTTCAATCCGGACTGAGAACCACCTAGGATATAATCAGGAATTACAGGTGTTTTTCCTACACCGTACTGACCATGTCTTACATTACCTGAACCGTCAACCTGGCCTGCATTAATCGCCAATTTCCAGAGATAGTCTCCGTACTCTTTTGTATTCAATAGATCAAGGCTTTTGTTCTGCCATTGGTTACCATAGTAACCATCATAGCTGATTTTTGGAGCACCCACTTTACCTTTCTTAGTGGTAATGATGATTACACCGTTTGCAGCTGCAGATCCGTAGAGTGCAGATGCAGATGCATCTTTCAATACCTGCATTGATTCGATATCCGCAGGGTTGATCTCATTTACAGAGCTCAACTGGATACCGTCAACTACAAAAAGTGGGTCGTTAGAACCGAACGTACTGAAACCACGGATACGGATGTTTGAACCCGCACCTGGTACACCAGATGAAGTTACAGTTACACCAGAGGCCCGTCCTTGTAGGAGGTTCTCAATGTTTGAACCTGGGTTAGCAGTCATGTCCTTTACGTTCACAACGGCTACCGCACCAGTGATGTCTTTTTTACGCTGTGCAGTGTAACCCGTTACAACCACCTCTTCGAGGTTGCTAAGCGTGTTAGCCAATGTTACATTGATTTCTGAAGCTGACCCAACTTTCACATCTTGTGATTTGGTTCCAGTTGAAGAAATTTGTAAAGTAGCATTTTGAGGAACCGTGATTGAGAATGTACCATCCTCAAGAGTAGAAGTTCCAGTGTTGGAACCCTTAACCTGAATGGTAGCACCAACAACTGGTTTTCCATCTGATCCGACCACCTTACCGGTGATCCTTTTCTGTGCAAATACAACAACGGTGAGCATCAATGATGCAAGCATCAATGTTGCTGCCTTTGCTGCACTTCTGCGAAAGAATTGTTTCATAATGAAGCTAGGTTTGATTTAAAATGAAGGTTTACAGTATAATTAACAGCGTTTAGAGTAAAATTTGGGGTGGCAAAATAAGCATAATGTCCGAAAGACACAAATCCTTCATGCTCAAGACACAATTTATTCACATTTCGCTGCGCAATTTATTAAATAATTAACAATAATCGAGAAATGGCAGTCAGATAACGACACGGGTAATTTAAAAAGGATGCAGTCTGCCTGATAGATACATCAATTTAATACCTAATATTATATATAATATATTATATATCAATATAATAAGTAACAAATATGCATTTCATGTTTTTTCGCATTTCATTGGAAAATACAATAGCTGCGCTAGCGCTATATAACCCTCAAAAAGGCAATTTCAACCTCGAATGGCATCCCCTAAATTTCATTTGAAATGATTCAACAGATTAAAATGCTCCTAAAAGAGTCTCCTCTTGTGAATTAAAAAGCCCATGTGATGATATTCACATGGGCTCATATTATAGTAATATTATGATGCTAGATACGTGCCAATACTTCATTTCCCATCGCCTCTGTACCTAGTATTTTATCTGGTAGCGTGGCAGAATCTGCAATATCCCTGGTTCGAAATCCGGCCTTCAAAACAGCATCAACAGCACTAATGACAGCTTCGGATTCCTTTTTCAATCCAAATGAGATGTCTAACATCAAGGCAACAGAAAGCACCGATGCCAGCGGATTGGCCAGTCCCATCCCTGTTATGTCATGGGCAGATCCATGAATAGGTTCATAAACACCGGGTCCATCACCAATGGAAGCAGATGCCAACATGCCCATAGAACCTGCGATTTGAGATGCCTCATCCGTTAGAATATCACCAAAAAGATTTGGGGTTACCACCACGTCGAACCTGGTGGGATCCTTGATTAACAACATCGCTGTTGCGTCTACAAATTGGTACTCGACCTCCACATCCGGATACTCAAGGGCTACCTTTTGAACTACCTCGCGCCATAACCTGCTAGTCTCCATTACATTGGCCTTATCAACAGAACATAATTTTTTCCTCCTTGTAAGGGCAGCCTCAAATGCTTTTCGTGCAATTCTTTCCACTTCAAATCTGCTGTATTCTGCAACATCATAAGCAGTATCACCATTGTTTTTTCTTCCTTTTTCACCAAAATAAATACCTCCAGTCAGTTCGCGTAAAAAGAGAATATCAGCTCCCTTCAAGATTTCAGGCTTAATACTTGAAGAACCCAAAAGCTCATCAAAAAGTTTAATTGGACGAAGGTTGGCAAAAAGACCAAGCGCCTCTCGCATTTTCAACAGCCCTTGCTCTGGCCTTACAACTGCAGACGGATCATTGTCGTATTTCGGATGTCCAACTGCACCAAACAAGATAGCATCAGATGCCTTCATTTTTTCAAGTGTTTCAGGAGGCAAGGGTAAGCCTGTAGCCTCTATTGCAACATGACCAATTAAAGCTTCATCGTAGGTAAAAGTATGGCCGAACTTTTCAGCAATTTTATCCAAAACCAACTTACCTACTTTTGTGACTTCCTGGCCGATGCCGTCGCCAGGGACAATTAAAATTTTTTTGTTCACGATATTATTGTGTTTAGCTTTTGACTATGCAATTTATGTTTAGTTTGATAAAACGATTCTAAACACCTTGCCAAAACTAGATAATATTTAACATCTTTTGAGTTGCTATTATGGCTGCAACGGTTTGATCGCTATCTAATCCCCTTGTTTTGAATTCCCGTCCCTTATAATCCCAAGTGATGATTGTCTCGCACAATGCGTCACTGCTTCCGCCCGGTGGGATGCGCACTGCATAGTCGGTCAATTTTGGAAGGTTTCTCTTCTTTTTAATATAGATACTCCTTAGCGCATTCATAAAAGCGTCATATTGTCCATCACCCTGGTTATGCTCTTCAAACATTTCACCATCAATATTAATCTGCAAAGTAATGGAAGGCCTGAGCTCTTTTGAATGCGTTAGAACATAATTTATGATCTTTACTTTCTGATCTACTGCACTGCCATCAATAACATCGGAAATGATATATGGCAAGTCTGACTGTGTTACCACCTCTTTTTTATCCCCCAATTCAATAACGCGTTGAGTAACCCGCTTGAGGTCTGCGTCAGATAATTCGATTCCTAGCTGGGCGAGGTTGTTTTCAATATTCGACTTGCCGCTGGTTTTACCCAACGCGTATTGTCGCTTTCGCCCGAATCGCTCAGGCAATAAATCATTAAAGTATAAGTT
>CANJEF010000268.1 GCA_947472965.1 Sphingobacteriales bacterium | reverse complement strand
TGCGCATCGCCTCATTTAGGTAAGTCAAGGGCAGAACTTTACAAATTGGCTGAAGCCATGTTGGAAAATTATCTATTTGGAAAAATGTTCCAGCCAACAGAAACTGTGGAAGTGTTACCAGGTTAGCAAAGGGAGGAATTGCACTTTCATTGTTTGCAAGTCCGCTTACTATAAAACCAAATCCCATGAATACAATCAATCCTATCAAGCTCAACACCAGAAGTTCAAAGAATGTAACCCACCCATTCACCAGCGTAAAATCAAAAGCAAAATGACCGATGGAAAGAATTACGATAGCGGTGATCATTTGAAAAATGATTCTACCTATACCTTCTCCCAAAACGATGTAAGATCTTTTGATAGGCGTTGCAAAAAATCTTTTCAAAACCAATGTCTGACGTAAGTTGAAGAAGATGAAAGCAACACCAAAAACACCTGCACTCAAAAGTGAAAAGCCTAATTGTCCTGGCAAGATGAAATCAATTGTCTTATATACCCTTCCCGGTAAAGTTTCCTTAACCATGAATGCATATGTAGCCTTTTGGGGGAGTTTTTCCTGATCAAGTTCACCTATTGCGCGTTGGATGATGGACTGCAACAAACCAATGCGGTCCGCAGCAGCCGTTGAAGTAGTAATATCAACAGCATATTTTGGAAATGCCTTGGGATTAATCTCACGAATATTAATAATGGCGGTAATATGACCTTTTTCAAGAACCTCCCTCGATTATTTGTAAGGCTGTGTTAAAATTTTGAGATTGTTCCCTGCAATCAACTTCTCGTACAAGGAATTGTCGTTTTTGGAAGAGGCGGCGAACACAACCCGGATAACGGGTGCTGTTGAGCTTAAGAATCCAAAGACCAAAATGAAGATGATAGGAAAAAGGAAACTGAAAATAACCGCAGAAGGACTTCTAAAAATAGATCTCAAGCTTGCCTTGGCAATTGAGAGCATACCCGTTAACTGACTATACTTTCTACTTCCCTCTTTTTCCATTTGTCAAATGTACATGATGGATTGCTATCTATCAGAAAGATATTGCAATGATTAATGCAAAATCAATTCAAAAGGCAGTCGCGTCTTAATCTCGCCTTTTTCTTTTTTCAAGGATTGAATTTGTTTTAACAGCAGAAATTCCTCGTCCCCGATATTCTTTTTGATTGAGGCTTCGGTAAAATCAGTTGGATATTGATCAAAAATTTGCTCTAAAATTGATTTTGGCTCTGGATAAACTTTCAAACGGTATTCCTTTACACCACTGGTTTTAGCTGCATACGCAATTGCATCCTCCATTGAACCCAATTGGTCAACCAGCCCCAATTGTAGGGCCCGAGAGCCTGTCCATACCCTGCCTTGTGCGATGCTATCGACATATTCGAGTGATTTTTTTCTTCCATCGGCAACCCTTGTTTTGAAGTCAAGGTATATTTGGTCCACCTGGGATTGCATGATCTTCGACTCAAAATCAGTCATATTCCTTGTCAATGAAGGCGCATCGGCATATTCCGATGTTTTGACCCTGTCAAATGTAACACCAAGTTTATTTTGCATGAAACCAGTAACATTGGGGATGATTGCGAAAACACCGATAGACCCTGTTATTGTTTTGGGATCAGCGAAGATTTTATTGGCATTGCAAGAAATATAATAACCACCGCTTGCTGCTACATCACCCATTGAAACAATCACTGGTTTCCCTTCTTTTCGAATAAGCTCAAGTTCTCTCCAAATGATCTCACTCGCGAGACTACTTCCGCCGGGTGAATTGACACGCAAAACAACAGCCTTTATGTTTTTATCGGTGCGTAGCTTTCTTAAAAGTGATAAATAGTCTTCTGATCCGATTTGACCCGACTTCCCCTTACCGTAAACAATCTCTCCCTCTGCAATTACCAGGGCAATTTTTTCCTTTGAAAATCCAGTTGAGATATTCATGGATTTTTGATACTTGTTTAGTCTGATAAAATTGATGGTTTTATCCTTATCCAATCCCAACTTTTTCCTGATTTCACCCTTAACTTCGTCATCATACTTCAATCCATCAATCAACTTTTGTTTTACAGCGTCCTCTGGTTTTAAAATGAGATAATTAGCTGCCATTTTCTTTAGAGAATCTGGATCAAGTCCCCTTGCGGAAGATGTCCCCATAATCAATCCATCATACAAATCATTTAACCAAACTGTTGTTTGTGCCCTATTGGCATCAGACATTTTTGTATCACGAAGTGGCTCTGTAGCACTTTTAAACTTTCCTGCATAAAAAACCTGCGCCTTGATTTCCAACTTATCCAACATGTTTTTGAAATACAGATATTCCACAGACATTCCTTGCCACTGAAACATGCCTTTGGGATTGCAATAAACCTTATCCGAAACATTAGCAATGAAGTAAGCTTTTTCACTTATATAGTCGGCGTAAGCAAAAATGAATTTTTTTGACTTTTTAAAATCAATCAAGGCATTTCTAATTTCATTACTTGTGGCATACCCGTTGGGATTTTCTGAGGCCATGAGGTATATACCCTTAACAGAAGAATCAGCTTTAGCTGTACTTATTATTTTAATGAGGGTTGAAAGATCCGGTGCCACCTCGTCCTCTTTCATGCTGAGTTCAGCAAAAGGATCATCACGTTTTAACTCGTTGAAATTTTTCGATAAGTCGATTACCAAAACACCCTTTTCACCTAAAATCGTTTTTTCTTCTGACATGAAAATTCCCGCAATGCCAAAACCAAGCAATATCAGTACAACAAAAAAAACGACAAGTGCAAGAAATGAGGCAAAAAATGATTTAAAAAAAGATTTCAAGGTTTTTCGGTTTAGGACCCAAAATTAAAGAACTTTACTTGACTTGAATGATAGTCATATATGAATATAGCGTATTTGTTGATAGGTGGTAATTTGGGAGATCGTTCAGCTCTCTTGGAACAAGCCATTTCAAGAATTGCATCCCACTGTGGCAACATCAACAAAACATCTTCTGTCTATGAATCAGATGCATGGAGCTCCAGTCTTCAGCCCCAATACCTCAACCAAGCACTAGAGCTTTCAACAACCTTTGATGCCGCAGAACTTTTGACGATCACAAAATCGATAGAGATTGAACTTGGCAGAGTAAGGTCCGAACAATATGCGGCAAGAACCATGGATATTGATATCCTTTATTTCAATGATGTAATCATCAATACAGCCTCACTTACGATCCCCCACCCGAGGAT
>CANJEF010000267.1 GCA_947472965.1 Sphingobacteriales bacterium | reverse complement strand
GTTTATGGGTTGGGAGAGCCCCTATTGGAAGGAAGGGCATTGACCATCCAAACTGCCATCAAAGAAATTGAGCCCTACCTTATCGGGAAAGATCCCAGGCAGGTGGTGCATCACTGGCAGGCAATCTATCGCCATGCATTTTACCGCGGTGGACCCATACTCACGAGTGCGTTGAGTGGAATAGACCAGGCACTATGGGATATTAAAGGAAAACTTCTTGGAGTGCCAGTGTATGAATTGTTGGGCGGACCAACCAGAGATCGTGTTCGTGTATATGGTCGCGCTATTACACCCGAGGACATCAAAAAGCGCAAGCAGGAGGGTTTCACTGCCATTAAAACTGGCCTCTATCAGAAGGATCCCGCCAGCATATCTGACAACACCCTTTACAATTACATGAACAAAGATTATATGGGCAAGGGTGCATCATTTACCATTTCCAATATCGTTGAGAATCCCAAATTCATCGAAACAGCAGCCAATGCATTTGGTGCGTTGCGCGAAGCTGTTGGAAAGGACATGGATATTGCGATCGATCTGCATGGTAAAATTGCTCCTCAGACTGCTAAAGTCTTTATAAAAGAAATTGAACAGTACACACCAAGGTTCATCGAAGAGCCTTGTCAGGCTCAAAATGTTGATATCTTGGCTGATATCGCACATGGCACACATATTCCTATAGCTGCTGGAGAACGCATTTTTACGAAATGGGGTTTCCGTGAATTATTGGAAAAGAAAGCAGTGAGTATTGTGCAACCCGACCTATGTCACGCGGGTGGAATCACAGAAGGTAGAATTATTGCAGGGATGGCAGAAGCTTATTATGTTCCCGTGGCTCCTCATAATCCAATGGGACCAATTTCATTGGCATCAGGACTTCAGCTTGCTGCGAGTATTCCAAACTTTCTGATACAAGAGCAAGTGTCGTTCGGTGAAGGTTATATTAAAGATCCATTTGTATTGCAGAAGGATGGAACCGTCCTAATCCCTGATAGGCCAGGGTTGGGTGTTGAATTGGATGAAGAAAAGATTAAAGATAAAATTGGTCACGACTGGAAAAATCCTGAGACCTACAGCGCTTTGGATGGATCAGTTGTTGATTGGTAGTATATAATCAACATGAAGGGTTTTCTTCTTTGTATCTGCCTTCTTTTTGAATTCATAGCTACGTCGCAAGTACATCATGGCTTCCATGCTGTGCTTGACAGCAAGGGTGGATGCATCGTAACCCTGAACAATATGAAAATACATATCGATCCTGCCACTGGTGGCAGGATCGATTCATTGGTATTAGAAGGAAGAAATATATTAACAGGAAAGGACAAGCACGAAACTTACTGGGGCTCTACATTTTGGGCTAGTCCACAGAAAACCTGGGATAGTCCAAACATGGAAGCATTGGATAGAGAACCGTATGATGTTTCTTTGAAAAAAGATAGGGTGATTCTCAAAAGCAAGAAAGATCCGAAAACTGGGATTTCGTTTTCAAAGGAGATTAGTGGAGATCTTTTAAGCAATGCATTTGTATTGAGTTATACGATAACCAATTATTCCGGTAATACCATTTCCATTGCACCTTGGGAAGTATCAAGAGTAGGTATAGATGGGCTAACCTTTTTCCCAAAAGGAACAGAAGATGTTTGGGGCTCAATGGAACCCTTTACCATAAAAGAACAAGGGATGGTTTGGTTTTATTACGACGCGAAAAGGCTCCCAACAAAGCACAACAAGTTTTTTTCAGATGGAACAGATGGCTGGGTTGCTCATGTTAATGATAGCATGATATTTATCAAACAATTTGATGATATGCTTTTGCATCAAGCTGCTCCAAATGAAGCAGAGGTTGAAGTTTACACAAACCCTGGAAAAACATATGTTGAGGTGGAAGTGCAAGGACCTTATGTTGTACTGAAACCAAGGGAATCTTCGAATTGGAAAGTAAAGTGGTATGTAAGAAAATTGGAAGGACTAGATAAAAATTCAGATAGAAAAAAATTGATTGATTTTGTTCGAACCGAAATAAGAACTCAATAAAATTGAAATGATATGCTTGTTATAATTCGAACCCATAGCTGGATTTATTTTGTTAGCGTTCTCGTTTTTTCAAACTGTAATTTATCAAAGAATGAGGATTGGAAAATTTATGGGGGCAACAAGGAAGGTAATAGGTATTCAACATTGGATCAAATCAATGTAAGCAATGTAAAAAACCTGACTGTTGCATGGACATATAATTCATCTGATCCTATGCAGCCCGGTGAAAACCCAAGGGATATTCAGTGTCAGCCAATTGTTGTAGATGGTATTTTATATGGCACCACATCTACGATGAAATTATTTTCATTGAATGCTCAAAACGGAGAGTTGCTTTGGAAGTTCGACCCTTTTGAAGGGAAGGGAAAAAAGACGGGAATGCATGCAATTCGTGGCGTTGCTTATTGGCAAGAGGGGAATGATAAAAGATTATTATATGTTGTTGGATCCTCATTGATTTGTGTAAATGCAATTACAGGGAAAAAAATAAACACTTTTGGTGTTGACGGAGAGGTTGATTTTCACGAAGGCCTTGGTGATGTTAATACCATTGGTCATGATGTTAGTCAACTTTCAGTTCGAATGACATCGCCAGGAATTGTGTTTAAAGATCTGCTCATCGTGGGTTCCACTGTTTCAGAATCTGGAGATGCTGCGCCCGGTTACATAAGGGCATTTAATATTAGAAATGGAAAACTTGCCTGGGTTTTTCATACAATACCACTGCCTGGTGAATACGGTTATGAAACTTGGCCCAAAGATGCCTACAAGAAAATGGGGGGTGCTAATTGTTGGGCCGGTTTGGTATTGGATGAAAAGCGCGGACACGTTTATGCCGGAACAGGCTCACCTAGTGCAGACTTCTATGGAGGTGACCGCAAAGGACAAAATTTGTTTGCGAATTGTATTTTGGCATTGGATGCCCAGACAGGAAAGCGTGTATGGCATTATCAGACGGTTCACCATGATTTGTGGGATCGCGACTTACCTTGTCAACCCAATTTGTTGACCGTGAAAATTGATGGTAAAATGGTTGATGCCTTGGTGCAATCAACCAAAGACGGATTGGTTTTTTTGTTGAATAGGGATGATGGTAAACCTTTATTTCCTGTTCATGAAATTTCCGTTCCAACAACCCCCGCATTGCCTGGTGAATCACCATGGCCAACACAACCCGTTCCAGAAAAACCGGTC
>CANJEF010000266.1 GCA_947472965.1 Sphingobacteriales bacterium | reverse complement strand
TGGGTTTTTGGCGAAGCTCAGACAGATCAACCATGGAAAAAAACATCCCCCCATTAAATGAGATATTGAACTTGAGTAGGATATTGACTTCTGAAATCAGAAACGATTTGGGTAATCATTTCCGGATGGAAGAGATTGGTTGCCTGATGTTATATAAAAGTGCAGTTACTGAAAAACATGAAATTGAACTGGCACATGAAGCGGCAAAACTAAACATTGCAACAAAAATTTTAAATGCACAAGAAGTGCAGTCAATGGAACCAAATGTGGAAGTGAATGTGCGCGGAGGAATTTTATATCCAATGGATGCGCACCTGCACCCCGGCGATTTGATGAAAACATTGTTTGAGCACCTGCAAAAAAATGGAGTGAAATTTCAACTTAACACCACCATAACCGGATTTGAAACCAACGGGCGCCTTGTCAAAAAGGTAATTACAGATCATGGTGATTTTGAAGGGGATGAAGTTGTTCTTGCTACTGGTTCATGGTTGCCAATCATTAGCAAAGACCTTGGCATTAATTTGCTTTTGCAGGCAGGAAAAGGATATAGCATGACATTCAACAACATGGATAAGAACCTTCGATATCCTGCTATTCTTGTCGATGACCGAGTTGCAATGACGCCCATGGGAAATGATTTAAGAATGGGCGGCACGATGGAAATTAGTGGCATCGAATCTCCAATGCTCATGAAAAGAGTTCAATCTATATTCAATGCTTCAAAAAATTATTATCCGGGATTAAATGTTGAATTTCCTTCAATCGAAAATATTTGGCATGGATTCAGACCGCTTAGTCCTGATGGCTTACCTTATATCGGAAGACATTCCAGGTATGATAACCTGGTAATATCAGGTGGACATGCTATGCTTGGACTTTCTCTTGCCGCTGCTTCTGGCAAATTGGTTGAAGAGATAGTGGGTAACAAAAAAACAAGTTTGGATATAACATCATTTAATGTTGAACGTTATGGTTAAAATAAAGTCAAGTCGATTAGTCGTTTTTTCAATTGCATGCTTTTTTTCAAGCATCAACTCATTTTCACAATCACTTGAAAAATTGTGGACGACAGATTCTGTTTTAAAGGTTCCAGAGTCTGTGCTCTTTGATGCCAAGAATGAGCGTTTATTCGTATCTAATATTGATGGCAAAGGAGTTTGGGACAAAGACCGCAAAGGATCAATTTCACTTGTTACATTATCAGGCAAAGTATTGAATCCCCAATGGATAACTGGCTTACATGCTCCGAAAGGAATGGCCTTATTTCAAACTATATTATTGGTTGCAGATGTAGATTCTTTAGTATTCATTGAAACCACCCGGGCAGCAGTTGTAAAAAAAATTTACATTCCAGATGCCAAGGGTTTAAATGATGTTGCGATTGATAAACGCGGAAATATTTATGTATCAGATTCAAAGACAAAAAGAATTCACATGATTGGGTCTACAAAACTTGATATAAGCATATATCTTGATGGTCTCGAAGAACCCAATGGTATTTGTTTTGTAGATAAGACCTTATATTTTGTTGATGGGGATGGGTTTTATAAGCTTGGTAAAAACAACGAGAAAGCGCTCATTGCCAACGGTCTGGATGGCACTCCTGATGGAATAGAAGCAATTGATGAAGAAACTTTTCTGGTATCCTGTTGGTCCGGTGAGGTATGGCTTATAAAAGTGAACGGAGAGAAAAAATTATTACTCGACACCAAGAAGGAGATGATCAATGCTGCTGATATTGGTTTCAATAAGAAGGCTGGTATTTTATATGTTCCTACCTTTTGGAAGAACCAAGTTGTGGCTTATCAGATAAAGTAGTTCACTGAATATAATATTTAATTAAAACAAAGGCACAAAGTGATCTGATTCTTTGTGCCTTTGTTTTTTTATTTTTTGCTTTCCAAGTACTTCACCATCTCTTCATTTCCGGCTGCTTTTAATTTATTGGAAATTGTTTGTAAGAGCATGTTATTGATGTAAGGTGCAATTTGGTCTTTCATTGCTGACGGGATTTCATCCCTGAAGCCAACAATCAAATCAATTGATTTTTTTATACGTTCATTGCTTTTCATTGCAGCTGTCATCTCAGCGATCTGTTGCATCATCGTGAATTTTTCCTGAGACAATCCCAATGCCGAGAACCGTTCAGCAATCTTATCGAAAATCTCTTCCTTTCCTGATGCAATCAGGATCGAATTGATTGCATTGTCCAACTCGCCTTTTGCAATTGATTTTGAAAGGTCCATGGCATATTGTAGTGCTGAAGTAGAATCAATCTTATTCAATGCTTCCAGCGCCGCGCCTGAAACTGAATAAGATGAGTCCATCACATTCGATACATAAATTGATTTGTAAGCATCGTTTTCAGTATTACCAAGTAGTGTAATGATACTTGCTTTAACAGGCCTGTTTTTTTCTGTTTTTACCATTTCGGCCAATATGCTTTCAAATTCTTTTTTTATTCTGTCTTTTTTTGTGTCGATTTTACTGAGCGCTAGACCCCTAATTTTATCGAATGGATCTTTTAATGCATCTTTTAGCAGGGTAAGCGCTTTTGGTTCCTCCATTTTTCTTCCGCAAAATTCTACCGCTTCTCTTCGATCTATGTAATTCTTTGCGAAGTAAAATTGGTGAATGTAATTTTCTAGCGTTTTGTTCTCCTTTTTTTCGCAAAGAAGAATTTTGTCTCCATCAAAATTGATAAGGTCAGGTTTGTTGGTATAGGTAAAACGGAAAGTGTCAACAAGATTTTCAATGATTACTGAATTTCTCTTTTTGTTACTTCCTTCATAAACGTCAATAGTTGTCGGCAGCCTAAATAGCTTGCCGGTATTTTGAGTTTGCTTTACAATAACCATTGCTTCTTTTAGGGTATCGTTGTATTTGTATTGTATGTCAAGCTTTGGATGACCATTTCCAAAATACCATTGGTTGAAAAACCAACTGAGGTCCATTCCGCTTACTTCTTCCAAGGCCAAACGCAGATGATGCGCTTCGGCTGACTTAAATTTATTTGTTGTGAGATAGAGGTTTAGTCCTTTGAAGAAAGCGGAATCGCCAACAAGGTTTCGGAGCATGTGTAATATTCTGCCTCCTTTTGAATAGCTAACTGCATCAAACATGTCTTCTCTATCGGCATAATAAAACCTTACAAGGTCTTTTTTTGAATTGTCGCCCGTCAGATAAGCTCTCATGCCATTGAAATTTTCAAAATCGCCGGCATCTTTT
>CANJEF010000265.1 GCA_947472965.1 Sphingobacteriales bacterium | reverse complement strand
GCTGCTTCACCTTCTTTCAAATAATGGGTCATATCCGTCTCGATAAAGCCTGGTGCTATGGCATTTACTCTTACATTCCTGCTACCGAGTTCAAGCGCAATGGATTTTGTAAAACCAATAATACCCGCTTTGCTTGCAGCATAGCTGCTTTGACCGGCATTGCCACGAATACCAATAATGGAACTCATGTTGATGATAGATCCTTTTCTTGCCTTCATCATTGGACGGATTACCTGCTTGGTCATGTTGAATACACTTTTAAGATTGATATCCATCACTTCATCCCATTGCTCGGGCGTCATGCGCAGCAATAGATTGTCTTTCGATATGCCAGCGTTGTTCACGCATATGTCTACAGTTCCGAATTCCTTCACAACATCGTTTACAAGTGTTTCGGTTTCAGCAAAAATGCCTGCATTGCTTTTCCAGGCCATGGCTTTTACACCCATGGATTCAAGTTTGGTTACCAAAACAGCCGCTTTTTCAGCACTTCCTTCACTTACATAGGTAAATGCAATGTTAGCACCCTGCTCAGCAAATTTGATTGCAATAGCCTCCCCAATTCCGCGTGCAGCCCCTGTTACAATGGCAACTTTCCCTTCAAGCAATTTCATATTTGTTGGTTTTGTGCAAGATATTAAAAAGACGTCAGAAATCAGACGTCAGACGTCAGGAGGCAAGTTGGGTAGCAGAAATTATATTTTTCAATCAAGTATCTTTTTTTATTCTTAAATCTGCTTTCTGTCTTCTGACGTCTGTCGTCTGATTCACAATAATCCAATCACCTCCTCCAGTATAACTCTATCATTACTGAGCCTTGGAATTTTGTGTTGTCCGCCGAGTTTGTTTTTGTTTTTTAGCCATTTGTTGAAGTGCCCCCTTGGCATCGATGTTAACTGGGGTGGCCGCAAGGCAATATCCTTATATCTTTTTGCTTCGTAGTCACTGTTCAAACTCTTCAGGGTTTCATCTAATACCTGAGCAAACTTTTTTATGTCAACAGGGTCCTTTTCAAACTCTACCAACCATTCATGCGCGCCATTACCTTCTTCACTGAAATATACCGGCCCAGCGGTATAGTCTATTATAACTGCATCACATTGTTTACATGCTTCTGCAATGGCCCTGTCTGAGTTGTCTATGATAAGTTCCTCTCCAAATGCATTGATAAACAACTTGAGTCTTCCACTTACTTTAATCCGGAATGGATTCAAGTTCGTGAACTGAATAGTGTCTCCTAGCAAATAGCGCCAAAGTCCTCCATTGGTAGTAATGACAGGCGCATAATGTTGGTCCAGTTCAACATCTTTAAGTCCGATTGTTTTGGGTTCATCCTTGCCATATTCTTCCACGGGCATAAATTCATAAAAGATGCCATGGTCGAGAAATAGCAGCATACCCTCTGATCCGGGAATGTCCTGTGCTGCAAAAAATCCTTCACTCGCATTGTACATTTCAAGGAAATTGATTTCATCACCTATTACTTTCTTAAACTGTTCCTTGTAAGGATGAAAGGAAACACCTCCATGAAAATATACTTCCAATGAGGGCCAAACGTCTTTAATATTTTTTTTGCCGGTTATTTCGAGGATGCGTTGAAAAAGAATAAGCGTCCATGTTGGCACGCCCGATACGGAGGTTACATGGTCATTGATAGTGGTTTCGGCCAGTTTTTCAATTTTGCTTTCCCATTCATCCATCAATGCAATGCTGAGGTCTGGGGTCCTGATGAGGTTTCCCCAAAAAGGCGAATTCTGCATCAGTACTGCACTGAGATCTCCAAAATGGGCTTCTTCATGTAAGTTGCTGATGGAATGACTTCCTCCTATCAACAAACCCTTTCCTGTGAGCATATCGGAGTCGGGATTATACATGTAGTAAAGAGTAAGAATATCTTTTGCAGCCTTGAAGTGACCATCCTCGAGACTTTCATTGCTCACGGGAATGAATTTGCTTTTATCGGAAGTAGTGCCACTGCTTTTCGCAAACCAATTGATTGGGGTATTCCAAAGTAGATTCTGTTCCCCTTGCATGATCCTTTCAATATAAGGCTTCAGGTCATTGTACTCATGTATGGGAACAGCCTGCTTAAATGACTTGGTTGTAAATAATTTAGAAAAATCATAATGTCTGCCAAATTCGGTGAATTGAGCAGTGGTTACGAGGTCTTGTAATACTTCTCTCTGAGCAGAGATGGGATGTTGCATCCAAGCTTCAATTCTCCAGGAACGTAACCTGGCAAGAGTTGATATCGCAGGACTGAGAAACTTCATGGTTTTTGGGATTGTTAGCGGTCGCCATAAAGCGATTCCTGTCTGGCCTCTTCATGAAGATAATCTTTTCTTTTCAGTATGAAGTTGCGACCTAAATAGAGGTTTCTTACCTGTTCATTTTCAGAAAGCTCCTCTGCTGTGCCGTGTTGGAATATTTTACCTTCAATTAGTAAATAAGCCCTGTCACAAATAGAGAGGGTTTCATTCACATTATGGTCTGTAATCAGGATGCCGATATTCTTGTATTTCAACCTTGCTACCACCGTTTGAATGTCTTCAACCGCAATGGGGTCAACACCTGCAAAGGGTTCATCCAATAAGATAAATTTTGGATCCACTGCCAACGCCCTGGCTATTTCTGTTCTTCTCCTTTCTCCACCGCTTAGGGAGTCTCCATTGTTTTTGCGTACATGGGTGAGCCTGAATTCATTTAATAATTCTTCCAGTTTGTCTTTTCTTTCCTGTTTGGTGAACTTGGTCATTTCCAATACTGCGCTAATATTATCCTCTACAGTAAGTTTGCGAAACACGGAAGCCTCTTGGGGTAGGTAGCCAATGCCCATTTGTGCCCTTTTGTACATGGGAAGCTTTGTAATATTAAGGTCGTTTAGATATACTTCTCCTTCGTCTGGCTTTATCAATCCAACAACCATGTAAAAGGAAGTTGTTTTACCAGCACCATTCGGTCCAAGTAAGCCAACAATTTCACCTTGTTGAACCTGAATGGAAACCTGGTTCACCACTGTTCTGTTGTGGTATTTTTTAATGAGATTCTTTGTTTGGATGGTCAGGTTCATGTACTATCCTAATTGGGTTTAAAGCCTATTTTCAATGCATTGATTCCGTATTGCAAGGTAATCAAAAAACGTCATTCATTTAGGCGCTTTGAGGGAGATGGTAGGCTATGTTTTGTAGAAAATCTACTTTTTAATGATTTCACTGTAGTGGCTTATGAGTTCAGAG
>CANJEF010000264.1 GCA_947472965.1 Sphingobacteriales bacterium | reverse complement strand
AGAAATGCTTGATATAGCAGGATGTACTGATATCAAGCAAAAGGATAGCAAGCAGGCACCCGGACTCGATATTCATGAAATGGGGGGCGTAAGAATGGGGCATGATCCAAAAACATCTCTGTTGGATAAATGGAATGCCATGCATCATTGCAAAAATGTATATGTAACGGATGGGGCCAGTATGGTTTCAACCAGTACACAGAATCCATCACTTACATTCATGGCACTTACTGCAAGAGCAATAAACCATGCCGTTGAGGAAATGAAAAGGGGAAATATTTAGTGATGACTTAATTACTGCTCTGCATGAATACAGCAGTAATTTTAAATCAATATATTTTTTTGATGAATACCAAAGTGAATGAAAATTATAAAATTGAACGCTCTGTAACAAAGATGATTTAGACAACGCTGAACGCCCCACATCAAAATAAAAAAATAAACCCTTGTAGGAATTACCTTACAAGGGTTTTCTTTTTAGGGTGCAGAGGAAAGTTTGCAGTTTTTTTAGGGTTCTAGAAAGTAGTTGGTTTTGACTTATCCATGTTATAAGATAGCTGAGAAGAGGGGGAAAGTAAGGGGTAATTCCAAATTAATAATCTCTTATTGAAATAGAAATAGTTACAATAAAAAGTACTTATTGTTTTGCCTTTTTGAAAACGACTCTTTGTAAATTAAGAACACTATAATTGGTGACTTCATTTTTGTCCTCTATTTTCCTTCCTGATGTCACTTCGAAAATTAATTGATCGCCTTGTAATTCATAGCTAGAAGTTAACATCACAGCATGTGTTTCAAAAACAGAATAAAGTTTATTATTAAAATAATAGTTCCATAATTCTACGCCATCTCCTTCATCAGTGAGATAAGTTTGGGTAGCTGTATCTTTTAAAACCAACTTATAGTTTTTCTCCATTGGGTAAGTTTTAGATAGATAATTTGTTTTCCATACCCAAGTGCCTGGAAGAGATGTCTTTTGCACACTTAATTCAACTGGTACGCTATCTTTTATTTGTCCTTTACCATAGATGAACATTATTCCCATCCATTTCCCTTCGCATTTATCAGCAAAGTTTTCTTGTGCATTTAGGTTGGTAAAAATACAACTGAAAAAAATGAATAAAGAAGTGAATATTAATTTTTGAACGGTATTATAGTTTTTATGGGTCATAATTAGCAGTATTTTGAAAATGAAAATATCTAAAAATAATAGATTTATCAGAATAAAATTCCAGAAAGTCCAACCTGCTGAACTTGAATCAGCGACTTTCAGAATATGAGTTTAAATTCTTACTCCACATAAAAACAGTGCTCAGAAAGTACACAGAAAAGTGCTTAGTTTTTCAGTTTTGACACCGTCTATTTTAGCATATATTCATTTTGATTGATTCCCAAATGGATGAAAATTAAAAAACTTGAAAGGTTCTCAGTAAAGATGATTTAGAAAAGGTTGCGCGCTCAACACCACTTAAAAAAAACTATAACATTTTTAGATGATAATCTTACAAGTGTTTTTTATTTAGGGTGTAAGAAAGGTACACAGACTTTTTTGGGTTTTTGAAATGATTCATTACTACTAAGTATCAAGAAACGAGAATTCACTAAAAAATAATTCTTGAAAAGAAGTGGGCATGTATTTTTTTAAAACACTATTTTTAAACAACGAAATTCTCTACTACCCAAAATCTACCTTATTTTGACGACGGACAACCGATTTTGTTGCGTCAGAATAAAACCACACTTATGAAGAAATTTATTTTTATATCATTGTTGGTGATTGCTAGTCAGCAATTGCTTGCACAACCTTTCATCAACGACATCAGAGCATTTCAAAAAGCAGATTCCGTTTCACCACCTGCAAAGGGGGCTATATTATTCATCGGCAGTTCATCCTTTACAAAATGGCAAAATATTGGTGACTGGTTCCCCGATAGAAGGATTATCAATCGGGGATTCGGGGGTTCTTCCCTACCTGATCTCATCCGATATGTTGATCAGGTTGTGAAGCCTTATGATCCTGTCCAGATCGTTGTGTATTGTGGCGAGAACGATGTTGCTTCTTCTACCACTATTACCGCCGATACTGTTTTACAGCGCTTCAAAACTTTACACGGGATGATCAGAAAGATCTATCCCAAGGTTCGCATTTCTTTTGTTTCATTAAAACCCAGTCCCGTTCGTGCCTCTTTTCTTCCAACAGTAAAAGAAACCAATCGGCTTGTTGAACAGTTTTGTAAACAATCGTCCAATACTGATTTCATTGATGTATTCAATCCTATGTTAAATGCAGATGGATCATTCATGGAAGATTTATTTGTATCAGACCGTCTTCATATGAATGAAAAAGGGTATCTGATTTGGAAAAAAGTAATGGAACCTTTTTTGATGGCCACACAAACAATTGTCAAAAAAACAGCAACTGTTAAGCAGCCCAACATCATCTGGCTCAGCGTGGAGGATATGAGTCCGCGACTTGGATGTTATGGAGATGCAACTGTCCCGACTCCCAACATCGACCGATTAGCAAAGCAGGGCGTGAGGTTCACCAATGCCTTTACTACTGCGGGTGTTTGTGCACCAAGTCGAAATGCTATCATCACGGGCAGGATGCAGACCAGCAACGGGGGGCATAACATGCGCACGTTGATGACTACCAATCCCGAGCAAAACGGTCTTCCCAAAAGTTATTCAGTGGTGATGCCTGTTGGCGTGAAGCATCTGGCAGAATACCTCAGGGCTGAAGGATATTATTGTACGAATAATGATAAGACCGATTATCAGTTTGAGGAATCAGCAACTTTCTGGGACGAGAATGGACGGAAGGCACATTTTCGTAATCGAAAAAGAGGACAACCTTTCTTCGCAGTGTTCAACTGCAATACTACCCATGAAAGTCAGGTATGGGCGCTCAGTAAACATCCGCTTCGTGTTGATCCAAAGAATGTAAAAGTACCACCGATCTATCCCGATACAGATTCAGTAAGATTGGATATTGCACGATTCTATACCAACATATCAGAGATGGATGATTGGGTAGGAGAGCGTATCAAGGAATTGGAAGAAGATGGACTATTGGAGAATACCATTGTCATGTTCTGGTCGGATCACGGTGATGGATTACCCTATGTCAAGAGAGAAATCACCGATAGGGGTATTCGCATTCCATTGGTGATGCGATTTCCATCTGTTGAAAAAAAGATTGGCATCAATGAAAGGCTGACCAGCTCTCTTGATTT
>CANJEF010000263.1 GCA_947472965.1 Sphingobacteriales bacterium | reverse complement strand
CACTATTTGCATTCCTGTAGTTTCGTCTTCATTCTCACCTTTCATTTTATCTAATGCATCCTGCGCACGGATATATGCAACGCCACCTCCCGGTACAATTCCTTCTTCTACCGCAGCACGTGTTGCATGCAATGCATCGTCAACCCTGTCTTTCTTCTCCTTCATTTCTACTTCTGTAGCAGCACCAACATTCAAAACAGCAACACCACCACTGAGTTTTGCAAGACGCTCTTGAAGCTTCTCCTTGTCGTATTCAGAAGTAGTTGCTTCAATTTGAGATTTTATCTGACCAATACGTGCGTTGATATCATCTTTCTTTCCTTTACCTCCAACGATGATTGTATTATCTTTATCGATGGTAATTCTTTCTGCACGTCCAAGATAAGTAAGGTCAGCATTTTCAAGTTTGAATCCTTGATCTTCACTGATAACAATACCCTTCGTTAGAATCGCAATGTCCTGCAACATTTCTTTTCTTCTATCACCAAAGCCTGGAGCTTTCACCGCAGCAACTTTCAAAGTTCCACGAAGTTTATTTACAACCAATGTTGCCATTGCTTCCCCTTCAAGGTCTTCAGCAATAATTACCAAAGGTGCTCCTTGTTGAGCTACTTTTTCTAAAATGTGTAGGATATCCTTCATAGCAGATATCTTCTTGTCGTAGATAAGAATAAATGGACTCTGCAATTCGCACTCCATTTTATCTGAGTTGGTTACAAAATAAGGAGAGATATAACCTCTGTCAAACTGCATACCTTCTACTATTTCGATGGTGGTTTCTGTACCACGTGCTTCTTCAACAGTGATAACGCCATCTTTACCAACTTTTTGCATGGCTTCAGCAATCAACTTACCAATTTCATTGTCATTGTTAGCAGAAATACTTGCAACCTGCTGGATTTTCTTAATATCATTCCCAACAGTTTGTGATTGTGCACGAAGATTGGCAATAACAAGATCAACAGCTTTGTCAATACCCCTCTTGATATCCATTGGGTTTGCACCAGCCGCTACGTTCTTTAGTCCTTCTGTGATGATTGACTGGGCCAAAACGGTGGCAGTGGTTGTACCGTCACCTGCAACATCTGCAGTCTTAGATGCAACTTCTTTTACCATTTGAGCACCCATATTTTCGATGGGATCTTCCAATTCAATTTCTTTGGCAACTGTCACACCATCTTTGGTAACAGCAGGTGCGCCAAATTTTTTCTCGATAACCACATTGCGACCCTTAGGGCCTAATGTTACTTTAACCGCATTAGCGAGGGTATCAACACCCTTTTTCATCTTGTTGCGGGCTTCCAGATTGAAAAATATTTGTTTCGACATGATTTTCTGTTTTAATTAATTGTGAACTCGATTAAACAATTGCAAGAATATCAGATTCCCTCATTATAAGGTAATCATGACCTTCTACAGTAATTTCAGTACCGGAGTACTTACCATACATAACGGTGTCGCCGTTTTTAACGGTCATGGGTTCATCTTTTTTACCGGGACCCGCTGCTACCACAGTCCCTTTTTGTGGTTTTTCTTTTGCCGTATCTGGAATGATAATTCCACCAGCTGTTTTTTCTTCAGCAGGAGCTGGTTTCACGATTACCCTGTCGTGCAATGGGGTAATGCTTAACTTCTTAGCCATAGCTTTTGGTTTTTGTTGTTATTAAATGAGTAATGTTGAAATCAATTCAATTGAAGATATGCCTCATTGAGTGATTCACAATGATTTATCACAATTTGTACCAACAAATTCAACTTGCAATATTGTCAGCATTAATGGACTGTATTCCCCTTATTTCATGGTTTTGTCAGTGTGAACCCCCGAATGATATGCCAATTTTTCACTTGGCAATCAAAAAAAATGAAATAGAAAGACAAACCTTTATATTTGCGCTCCAATTAAGCTCTTTACAATGGTCAGTCGTAGAAATATACGTGTGAAAGTGGTTCAGGCCTTATATGCAATAGAATCTGATGAAGGTAAGATATCAGGGGATAAGGCCACCGAAATGCTGAAAAAGTACCTCGAACAGACATCTGACTTATTTATTTTTCTCCTCTATCTGATTACTGAAGTGGCAGGATATGCTGTCCTTGATGCAAAAAAAAGGGCTGCAAAACACCTGCCTACCCAAGCAGATCTTGATACAAATACCAAGATTGCAGAAAATGCAGTGTTGAATTCAATTCATGACATCAAAGTATTCTACTCCGAAATAAAAAAAAGGGGTATTTCAAAATACATTGATGCAGAAATGGTTAAAAAGATCTACATCAAATTGACGCAAACAGAACTCTATAAAAATTATATTCTCGAAGAAACACAAGATAAGAAGGCTGATAAAAATATAATGACATTCATTTTCACCGACCTCATCATGGCGGATGAAGACGTGACTGAATATATAGAAGACCAATTTGTTCATTGGGATGATGATGCTGAAATGATTTATCAGATGATGTTGAATTTTTTCAACAAACCAACAACTTACAACCTTGAACAACTCATTGGTGACGAAAAAAAGCAATATGCAATTAACTTGCTCAAAACCGCCATTGAAAAACGTAGTTTAACATTGGACATCATTATCCCTAAGCTTAAAAACTGGGATGCTGATAGAATTGCCGTTTTAGACATGATCATCTTGAGATTGGGGGTCTGCGAAATGCTTTTTTTTGAAACCATTCCTGTAAAAGTTACCATCAACGAATATATTGATATAGCCAAAAGCTACAGCACCAACCAACGCGGACATTTCGTAAATGGAATTCTTGATTCAATAAACAAAGAATTTGCAGCAGAGGGGAAACTGAAAAAAATAGATTTTAAAAAGAAATAATCGGCATTTCCCAACGCATGAAATGCGCCAAATAAAACTTAACTTAGCATAGCAATTTTCAAAAATATAAACCAATAATAATGAACTCAATTTTATTACAAGCAGGCGGTAGTGCAGGAACAATGCAACTGGTATTACTCGGAGGTATGGTTGTTGTATTTTACTTTTTCATGATTCGCCCACAAGCTCAAAAAGCAAAAAAAGCCAAAAAATTCCAGGAAGAACTTCAAAAAGGTGATAAAATTGTAACCATTGCCGGTATACATGGAATTATAAATAAGCTTAATGACGACAACACTATCCAAATTGAAGTGAGTCCTGGCTCATTCATGAAAATAGAAAAATCAGCCATCAGCATGGAATGGAGCGACCAACTCAAAAAAGAGGCTGCCGCAAAATAACCT
>CANJEF010000262.1 GCA_947472965.1 Sphingobacteriales bacterium | reverse complement strand
GCATGAAATAAACATACCGGAATATAAGTCAATTGCAGTGGCACTTGACTTCAGTGCAAATGACCATAAGTTGATTTCCCATGCATTGGGACAAGGGGGCAAGGAAAGCAAATATATTTTGATACATGTTGTAGAGAGTCCTGCTACAAGGTTTATTGGCCCAGACACCGATGATATGGAATCCAGAAAAGACCAGGAAAGGCTGGATCACTATGTTGAAGCATTAAAATCAAAAGGATACAATGCATTAGCTTTGTTAGGCTTCAATGGCAGGGTAAAAGAAATTGTGCGGCTGGTAAAAGAAAGTGAAGCGGAAATTTTGGTAATCGGTGCCCATGGTCACTCAGGCATCAAGGATGTTGTATATGGTGAAACCGTTGATTCTGTTCGCCATGAAGTGAAAATTCCGGTGTTGGTTGTAAATGTGTAGATGGATGTTAGGTTGAATTTCTATTTACTACATAGAAACAATCCATTGAACTAAACTTCCTTCCTTTCCCCACTGCTTTATCCCTTTTTCAATTTCACCGAGCACCTCTTTTCTGTGGACATAATTTGGTTTTTTTTCGATGGGAATTTTCAATGGAACTCCCGAATTATTCAACTCTATCTTGGTGGCAAATAAAGTCAATGAAAGCCTTGGCACGGCTATACCCATGATCATGCCAGGAAGTCCATTGAAACTTTCCGGACCTCCCCTTACTACAATCTCGTCGGTATAAAAAGCCACAACAACCACAGAATCACAAATCTTGGTTACAGCCTTTTTGCATTCAAAACCTGCAAATTGTCTTGCTTCTCCAGTGAGCTTCCACTCGTATTTTGTCAAGCTATCTTTCATAAGATATTTGTTCTCAAATACATCAATTCTCTTGGTTGTTATGCTATCTGAAAAATTCTGCATTACATAGGTATCATCCATTGGCTTGAAATTAGACATCAAGTACTTGTTGTCTGTGTTTTCTTTTTCCAATTTATACACCGATTCCTGGGAATTGAAATCAAGAACATAAGAGTCTGTTACTATCCTTGGAAATACTTTTTTGAATTCTTCCATGAACATATTTTCTTCTCCCTGTTGCATCGATTCCATCAGTGTAAATTGTCCTACTTTTCTTTCATACGTAATTTTTCCACTTTGAATGAACTTTTGCTGTGAAAAACCAGCATTAAATATTGATAAGCAAATGATGAATAATAAATATCTCATGTTGTTGACTTAAATTTTTTAGCCCCCTACTGAGCAGGTGTTACAGCTGATTTGTTTTTGAAATTATACACCACACCAAGCATCACATATCGCCTGATGGTGTTATTGATATTTTCTGAAATAAAATTGCTTCCTATATTTCTCTGAATGTCGTTATTTCTGTTAAAAAGATCAAACACTGAAACTTTAGCTTCCAACGCATCATTTTTTGTAAGCACTTTTCTGATGGAAGGATTAAACAAAAACAGTGTACGCGGACTTACAAATAGTTCCGTTTTGCTATAGATTCGCAAGTCTCCCAACAAATCAATATATGTTTTTGCTTTTTTAAATTTAATGGAGAAGCTGCCATAGCTTTGATAAGTAGTATATTTTGAAATAATTCCTGGTCTAATTGTAGACACTGTTTTATTATCTGTAATGCTGAATGTAGTATAAAAACTGTACCACCTGTCGCCCCAATATTCTAAATTAATTGAGTATGATTTTACCTTGCTATCATTGGTATTTTTAATGTCATTGATAAAATTTATGTAGCGACTATTATTTCTACTAGTAGATAATCCGCCATGAATTCCTTTAAATAAATCTATCAAATAATTAAGCTCAAGTCCATATGCATAGTTTCCATTAACATTCACATATTTCGAAATTCTTTTTCCCAGTATATCAATTTCACTGCTGTTTGTTATTGCATTTGAGGTGTTTGAGAAATTTGCACTTAAAGCAATGTACCTGCTTTTAAGTACCTTATAATCGCTAGTCCTAAGATTGATCTTGTTGGTGAAACCCTGTATCAGATTAGGGTTCCCGATATTGATGTTCAACGGATCGGTGTTGTCGATCAATGGCTGTATCTGTTGCAATGTTGGATTAACAGTGGATCCTGTATAATTGAGGTTGATGTTTCGTTGTTGCTTCGGCTTATAACTGAAAGAAAATGTTGGAAGAAAATTATTGAAGCCAATAGACCTTGTGGTGGATTTTTCAATGTCCGCCGCCTGATAGTTAACCCTTCCTGCCCCTGAACCAAAAACAAAATTCATTTTCTTAGCCACATAACGATAACTGATGGATGCATTGTTATTGATTGTATTGAACTTAAAATGATTGCTCAGAGAGTCTACAAGTGTTTTATAATCACCTGCATTATTTTGTATGAATGTATTTCTTTCTGCATCGTTTTTGCCAATACTTAAGCCATACTTAAACAACAAAAAGCTTTTTGCGCTTATTGGCTCCGTGTACACCAAATTGGATGCAATGTTTGACCCGAGCTGCTTTGCGCCTTTTTGCTGGTCGATATTTTCTAAACTATTAGACTGTCCTACGGTATAAAAGATATTCTCCGCTTTCAAGGAAGCATCCTGACTTTTATCATTAAAATTCAGATCAGTAGTAAATGAAATACTTCTTCCTTTTTTTGCAAATTTTTTCCTGAAGCTGAAATTTGATACTATCGCCTTGTCATTTTCACTCAACGTAGTTGTTCTATTTGATTCATTTATTTTTGTAAGGTTGTCACGCAATGTTGTTCCTTCAAAATCAGCACTTGACGATTTCAGTGTATTTGTTCCTTTAAAAACGAATTTAAAAAGCCCCGTGCTATCAGTTCCCCATTCATTGGTGCTGCTGAATTTATATCGCTTTCTATCCTGGTATTGTTCACTCTTATTATAACTGTCTAAAGAATAACCATTGAGCAAGGTTTTGTTGAAACCACTGCTATTAATATCTGTTGCCAATCGTTGGTATTGTCCTGAATTCCCTGTTGAAGTATTCTTCCACTTATTCCCATAAAAAGTACCAACAGTTTGCTGATTGGGCAACCCTTTGTTTTCTTCATAATCACCTTCTCCACTATACATCATCATCACTGATCCATCTTCGCCTACCTCAGTAACCATATTTCCGCCATCTCCATAACTTCTTGCCTCATCCCAATTAAGTGTTTCAAATTGATTATTTGCAGTAGTAGCATAACCCGCCAATTTTTGTTTCCCCTTGAATGCGTTTAACATCACCTTACCAAGT
>CANJEF010000261.1 GCA_947472965.1 Sphingobacteriales bacterium | reverse complement strand
TTGCATTTCTTCCATGCTCAACTTATTATCCCTTGCCTTTACAGCCAACTCCACTACCTTTTTTTCAATTTCAGACATTGAGAGGCTTTCAGCATTTCTTATCACAGGTACAACCAATCCCTTGGGTGCTGAAACGGCAATTGAAATATCACAATAATCGTGATAGAGTAATTCATCATTATTAAAATAGGCATTTACTGCAGGCCATTCCTGTAATCCATACGCGCAGGCTTTTGTGAAAAAACTCATGAAGCCCAAGTTCACATTGTGAGTCTCTTTAAATTTATCCTTGTACTGAGAACGTATTTCCATGATCTTGCTCATGTCAACTTCATTGAAAGTTGTTAGCATGGCAGTGGTATTTTTTGCTTCTACCAACCTTCTTGAAATTGTTTTACGCAATTGACTGAGCTTAACCGCTTTTTCTTCACGGCTAAAAAGTACAGTGCCTGTTTTTCTACCAGGATGAGCAAGTGCTTCCATTACATCTTGCTTTAAAATTTTACCCCCAGATCCAGAGGCTGATATCGTTTTGGCATCAACTTGCTTATCTGCGATAATCGCAGCAGCAACTGGACTGGCCTTGACATCAGGCTTTGAGGCAGTGGGTGTTTCTTTTATTGGCTGGGGAGCAGTTGGCTGTTCCTTTACAGGAGCAGAACCAGCAGGCTTTTCAGCGTTTTCATCAATGGCACAAACAACATCACCAATGGACAACGTATCCCCTTCTTTTGCTATAATTTTTAAGATGCCAGCCTTTTCGGCATTGATCTCAAAAGTTGCTTTTTCACTTTCAAGTTCTGCAAGCACTTCGTCACGCTCAACCCACTGTCCATCACTTTTTACCCACTTTGCTAAACTCACTTCATTAATCGACTCTCCTACTGTTGGAACTTTAATCTCTATCATACCTTAAGTTTGAATGAATGCATTTGTTAATTTAAATCAGAAACGCCTTATTGATGATATCCTCTTGTTCTTTTGCGTGAACCTTGCTAAAACCAGTAGCTGTAGCTGCACTCGCCGTCCTGCCAATGATCTGGAAATTCATTGAGACGAGGTTCATACGAAGAAAAGATGCAGCACCCATATTCAAAGGCTCCTCTTGAACCCATATCCACTTCGCATTACCATAGCGTTTCTCTAAAGCCAGCAATTGTTTTTCTGGCAATGGATAAATCTGCTCAAGTCTCACCACTGCTACGTTATCAATTTTATTTTTCTCCCTAAATTCATGGAGGTCATAATAAATTTTACCGCTACAAAGCACTACTCTTTTTATTTTTTCAGGATCAGCTGCTTTATCATCAATTAATTCTTGAAATCCTCCATTCAAAAAAGCTTCTTTCGCTGAGTACGCGCCAGGGTGTCGAAGATTTGCCTTTGGCGAAAAGTTAATAAGTGGCTTTCTGAATGTCCATGCAAGTTGACGCCTCAACAAATGGAAAAAGTTTGATGCGGTTGTGACATTGGAGATTACCATATTCAACTCTGCACACATTTGCAAAAAGCGCTCCATCCTCGCACTGCTGTGCTCTGGGCCCTGGCCTTCATAACCGTGTGGCAGAAGCATCACGATGCCATTCATTCTGTTCCACTTCTGCTCTGCACTCGATATGAATTGATCAATCATCGTTTGTGCCCCATTGGAAAAGTCACCGAATTGTGCCTCCCATAGAACCAATGCATTGGGGTTAGCCATTCCATATCCATATTCAAATCCCAATACACCATATTCACTTAGCAATGAATTGAATATTCTGAATTTTCCAGCAGCCCCTTTTACATTCTCTACCCTATTATATTGCTTATCTGTATTTTCATCAACTAGGATTGCATGACGGTGACTGAATGTTCCACGTTTTACATCTTGTCCGCTCATCCGAATATCCTTTCCCTCATTAATAAGGCTTGCATAAGCAAGTAACTCAGCAGTTGCCCAATCAACCTTGCCATCTTTTTCAAGAAGGGTGATTTTATCTTGTATTAATTTTTCAATTTTTTTCAATGGTTTGAAGCCCTTTGGAATTTCCATGAGGGCATCAAACAACATCTTGAATGTTTTTTCATCAACAGCTGTTGCGGGAGATTTTTCAAACTCTGCTTCAGTTGCTTTTTTCAAAGTTCTCCAAACTAATTCAGGTGCCTGGTATTGATAAGGCAATGGATTCTGCTTCACCTCATCAAGACGTTCTTGAAGATCAGACCAGAATTTTTTCTCCATATCGACAACAAGTGAGCGTATTTCTTCATTCGAATCTTGTTGGAGTTGATTCGAATATGTTTCTCTTGGATTTGAATGTTTCTCAATAATTGAATAAAGCTGGGGCTGTGTAAATTTCGGATCATCCCCTTCATTGTGTCCATGCCTTCTGTAACAAACCATGTCTATAAACACATCGCTTTTGAACTTTTGTCTGTAGCGAGTAGCAATCTCCATGCATTTAACTACGGCCTCCGGATCATCACCATTCACATGCAATACGGGGGCCTGAACCATCGCAGCAAGTGATGTGCAGTAATCAGCAGTGCGGGCATCTTCAAAATTGGTGGTAAACCCAATTTGATTATTGATCACAAAGTGAATGGTACCGCCTGTTAGGTATCCATCCAATCCGCTCATTTGAAGTATTTCGTAAACAATACCCTGTCCTGCTATTGAAGCATCACCATGAATGAGCACAGGAAGGATTGACTCATATTTACTTTCGTACAAAACATCTGCCTTGGCCCTAGAAAAACCCAACACCACTGGGTCTACTGCCTCCAGGTGAGATGGGTTAGGCATTAATTTCAATGATATTTTTTTTCCTGAAATGGTTTCTACATCACTGCCGTAACCGAGGTGGTATTTCACATCTCCACTTCCCATTGTTTGGTCTGGCGTTGATTTCCCCTCGAACTCACTAAAAATATGTTCATAGGTTTTACCCATGATATTTGCCAACACGTTTAAACGCCCCCGGTGAGCCATACCAATTACAACCTCTTGAATACCCAAATTGCCTGCCATGCTTATCATAGCGTCTAGTGCAGCAATTGTCGTTTCACCTCCTTCAAGGGAAAATCGTTTTTGTCCAATATATTTTGTGTGCAGGAATTTTTCAAAAATCACACCCTGGTTAAGTTTCTCTAGTATTCTTTTTTTCTTCTCAAATGAAATTGGTTTCACGAAATCGGACTCCATTTCAGTTGTCAAAAAATTTATCTTTTCCTGGTTACTGATGTACTTAAATTCAATACCAACGTGGTTTGCATAACATTTTTCAAGGTGCTTCAAAATTTCACTCAGTGA
>CANJEF010000260.1 GCA_947472965.1 Sphingobacteriales bacterium | reverse complement strand
TGATGCATTCAAGTGTAGAGAGGTTTTTATAGAGCATGATGAGGTTGTTCCTGAAATTGAGGAATACCTTTTTGGGATTTTCTTTGTTTAGCGTGCCTCCGCCAATATGGTAGACGATGGAGTTGGGGCAAGACATGATTTCATGTCCAGCCAATTGCATGCGCCAGCAAAGATCAATTTCTTCCTGGTGGGCAAAGAAAAACGGGTCGAATCCACCTACTTTCTTAAAAATATCGGTCCTAACAAACATGGCAGCACCTGAGGCCCAAAAGATCTTCATTGGTTTATCGTATTGATGGGTGTCCTTTTCAATTGCATCAAAAATTCTTCCCCTTGAAAATGGGTATCCATAGTTATCCAGCCATCCACCACAAGCCCCTGCATATTCAAAATATTCCTTGTTGTTATAATCCAGAATTTTGGGTTGTACTGCACCCAGCATCGGGTTTTCGTTGAACATTGCGATAGCAGGTTCAAGCCAATTTTCTTTTACTTCAACATCTGAATTCAGTAAAACAGAAATATCAGCGTTGATTTGTTGCATGGCCCAATTATAACCTCCAGTAAATCCCTCGTTTTTGTTGTTTTTTAGGATTGTAACTGCTGGATAATTTTTTTCAAGAAACGGGATGGAATCATCAGTTGAACCATTGTCGGCCACAAATATCTTCTTGTTCTGATATGTTGAATCCAGTACGGATGGAAGAAATTGCTCAAGAAATTTCTTTCCATTCCAGTTTAATATGACGATAGCGACTGAGGGTTGATTTTCCAAATGGTTGCTTTAAAGTTCAAAAGTAACCCGATTCTAATAAAATAATTTGAACCGACCCCTGAATTTGTCATATTTGCATGGCATGGGCATTTCTACCCCATTACTTTATTTTATTGGTCTATTATGATAGGGAAGTTATTCAGTTGGAAAATTGTGTTGGCGTTGATTGCAGTAATTATTGTGATTGGCACATTTTTTTATTCCGATATGCTTGCCAGGAAGATTGCAAGTCAGGAACGGAAAAAAATTGAGGAATGGGTTGCCGCCCAGCAACTTATTGCCAATGCATCACAAGAGCAGGATATTACACTTGCTTCCATACTTGTTGCAGAGCAGCGAACTATTCCTGTTATTGAAACCAACGAATTGGATAGTATCATGAACTTCCTGAATGTTGATACTTCTGAGCTATTAGTACCAAGTGAATACTTGCAAAAAGAACTGACTGAGTACAAGCAAAAGGGGCGTGTGATCCGTACTTATCTTGATCAAAACAGGAGTCGTTATAATCTTTACTACTACGGAGAATCTACTTTACTTAAGCAGGTCAGGTATTTTCCGTTGATACAATTGATGGTGGTAATTTTATTTAGCATCTTGATGGTAGCATCAATTATCAGTCGATATCGTTCTGAACAAAATCGTCTGTGGGCAGGACTTGCAAAGGAAACTGCGCATCAATTGGGCACACCCATTTCTGCCTTGCAGGGATGGATGGAAATTCTGAGAGAGAATGAGGAGGCTGGGTTGGTATTGGCTGACATGGAAAAAGATGTAGATCGGTTAAAGTTAATCAGCGACCGGTTTAGCATGATTGGTGGCACTCCCTCCAAAGAAAAGCAGGATCTTGTGCAAGTGATTTCTAGGGTAGTTGAGTATATGCGGAAAAGGGCTTCAGAGAAAACTACAATACAATTTGAAAATGCAAACAGCACTCCTGTTTATTTGATGTTATCGTCCTCTTTAATTGAGTGGGTTTTGGAAAACCTAATCAAAAATGCATTGGACGCTATGAAAGGAAAGGGCAAGTTGGTGATTTCAATCGAGGAGGATATGCAGGAGGTGCATGTAGACATTTCTGATACAGGTTCAGGTATTTCAATGTCAAAGTTCAAGCAGGTTTTTTTTCCGGGATATTCCACTAAAAAGAGGGGATGGGGAGTTGGGTTAACGCTTTCAAAACGAATAATCGAGGAATATCATGGAGGGAATCTTTTTGTAAAGAATTCTGTTCAGGGTGTTGGGACAACCTTTCGCATTACATTTAAAAAATAAACCATTTAATCTACCGATCTATCTCCCATATTTTATAAATTTGTCATCCTTTGGGCCCAGGTGGCGAAACTGGTAGACGCACTACCTTGAGGTGGTAGCGCTGGAAACGGCGTGCTGGTTCGAATCCAGTCTTGGGCACGTATTTTAGAAAACAATAATGGTCGTTGGAAATAATATCCAGCGACCATTGTTTTTTAAAAATTGAATCAGACCAATGGAGCTATACTCTTTAAGCTTTCTTGTATTCTGGCTCTTTCCCAATTATCCATCAATTCTTTTTGATGTAATGCAGTCCACTCAGTAACCAATCCTAAAACTCGAGGAGGTAGAAAACCGCTTATAAGTTCATTTTTTTCAATATCAATTATCGCTTCAAAATTACTGTATACAGCATGAAAATGAGGCGGGTTATGATCACGATAAAACATCCGAATAACAACACCTAGGAAATAGCTAATTTGAGGCATGAGGAGAATTTTGGAGAAGTAGCTCATCAATTGATTTGCCAGAGATTTCCATATAAACAGTATCAGAATCTATTTCCAATTCACTTGACCATGCTATTGAATAACCAGTATTATATGCTTTTGCAAAAAGTTCTTGGCTTTGAAGTAATTTAAAAATACCCTTACCAACTAGGTCAGATAATTCAATATCACCCTCAACACCATCAAGAAACTTTACATGCAAGGTGAACCCCGAAATGTATTTAACTGATTCAATTTTCATACTTAAAATTAAGAATTTTTTACCTCTTGTGAAAAATTGAAAACACAGCAACTGTCAAGGAATCCTTGACAATTGAAATCCATTTATAACTAATTCAATTTTATAGAGTTAGAACAAAAGCAAGTTCCAAAATACTCATGTTAGATCAAAGATTATTAATAAATAATGAGAAATAATTTTAAATCATCAAAAATTATATTCGAACTCAGCCCAGTAAAGGGCACTTCATTACACTGAAGCCGATTCTTTGATGAGTCGGCTTTTTTGTTTTCTGATAAATCGCCCGCTAGTATTGGGATTGCAGCAAATAGACTATTTTCTCAGAAATAGTAGAAATTAAAAACAGGATCTCAGGAGTTATTGAATAAGGCGGCTTCATGATAGTATCATTTGATATTATCAGAGGTATGGGTTGAAATTAAATCTTCAAATAAATATTCACCCCAATCAATCAAATTACACAAACGCCCTCAACATATTTTGTTGAGGGCGCTATTGCTGGGCTTCTTAGAAAGTTTAGCTACAATAAATCAACATAAAAGAGCTGT
>CANJEF010000259.1 GCA_947472965.1 Sphingobacteriales bacterium | reverse complement strand
GTCTGTCGTCTGACTCCTGTCGTCTGAATTACTTTTCAAACTCAATCACATACTCCGAAATATACTGCGCTTTTGGACCTTCCATGTCTTTAAAAAACAAACGCGCTTTCTTTCCCAATTTCAAACAGGTTCTCTTCTCTTTGATATCCTCTTCAACATTCATTGGCTGCAAAGAAGGATACCAAATAATATGACCTGGCTTATCGAGAATCATTTTAGGCGTGGTCCAATCTTGTGCATTATTCCCTTCACCCAAATCTTTATGCTTATTGAAAGAAATATAAATACTACTTCCTACCCAAGAGGCATCTTCTACTTTGCCCATCATCATCACCCAACAATCAAGATATGTATTCCAACTTACTGAAGGACCCCAATGAAATTCACTCTTCCTTTTTGAAGTAGCTCCACCTCCTTCCTCTTTTGGAATTTGTAATGAAGCGATTGGCTTACCAATGCCGTTATAAGATTCAGAAAAAGTACTACCGCCCCAACGAAGGGCTTTGCCTTGTGGACTATCGAGATCGGCAATTTTTATTCTTGCAACACTAATACATTGTCCTCCTTGTTCAAAAACAGAATCATATTTATTCCCATCATACACTCCCGGATATCCATATTCACCATAGAAAAGATATAAGTACTCCCCGCTTGCCACAGCGGATGGATCACCCACACCACCCGCAAAGGTGAGTGAATTATTATGTGGCTTGAGGATCATCCTGGATTGCAAGTCTTCAATGAAAAGTCCTTTGTTCTCCCAAGAATGACCACCATCAATTGATTTCATTACACCAATGCGACAAACAGCTGCCTGCGAATTCAATCCAGTTAAGCCCTGTGGCCACAATGAATCGATATACCCTTCACCGGTATTTTTATCATAAGGAAGGGTAGCAGGGTAATTCTCATTGTGGTAAATGGCATACAGTGTTTTGCCAGTTGGATCTTCGGGTTTTTGATAAATAGTCTCAAACCAAACAGCACCGTGCAATCCTAACTGACCAATTGGAACATTCGGCGGCATGGAAGGCTCCGTGAAATCTTTAAACTCAGTAAGAAAAACTTCATCAGCATTCTTTCCACTGGCGAACTTCAATTCGTGTGAATAACCCCATTCCGGATCCTCCCCGTATTTGCCCGGGAAAATTCTGAAAGTATCTCCTATCCATGCTTCAGCCATGTTGCAATCCACAAATGACTTGAACAGGAATTTATCAGAAGGAACCAGTTTGAAATTCGGTTCAAAGGTTTGATCTTTTTTCACATTGCAAGAAGCAACTACGATTGCCAACGTAAAATAAAACAGCAATTTTTTCATTGGTTATTTTTTGGGAGCTACGAAGCCACTATTGGCAAGGTCATCAAAAAGTTTTTGCACTTTTTCAATTCCACTGGCATCATTCATATCATAGTAATGATAGATTTCCATGTCAGTCCTGTGTATTCCATTCTCCTGAATTGCACCTTGTGACTTATATTCTGAAATAACCCAATCTGCCACAATTTTATAACTCACTTTATCATTCTCTTTGAAACGGAAAGCCCTATTCAAAGTAAATTTTGGTGCATTGGGTTTTAGTTTCGTTTCGGGATAACCATCTAACATGGTAAAATCGCTTGGTTTGCTACTCGCACTCATTGCACTACCTGCTATTATAATGGGTTTATTCGGTCCCTTGAATCGCTGTAATGCCCTAAGTGCCATCATTACAGAAGTTTTATGATGACCATGCTGACCTGCATGTGGCACCATGGTAATGATAAAATCATATCCACGTTCAGCCAATAACCTGTCCATTCTTCTCTCTACATATCCTATATCCCAATTTTTCCCTGAGATATAAGGAGTGATATCTGTTGTATACCAATCATCAGGCTGTTCCATAAAATAAATATTCCTAACACCCATAATCTTTCCTGCATTCAGTATTTCCTGCTTTCTTAGCATGGGCAAATGTGTTCGTGCAGTTACCGAATCTGTGAGAGGAAGTCCATAATACATGGCCCCCAACTGAGAATCAGCAAAACCTCCACCGCCATCGGTCATCACCGCCATGTCCACTGTTCCCTTCAGTTCATGGGTGATCTTAAACATGGTAACAGAAAATCCTGTTTCGTCATCAGGGTGTGCAGTAACAACCAGTACTCTAGGACCCTGAGCCTGAATTGAGGTTGAAATAAAAAGTATTAAAATGGCAAGCAATGTTGAAAGCTTTTTCATAAAAGTTGATTTATATCTTTAAGGTATGGAATAAATAAAAAGGCACAAAGTTTTTACCCTTGTGCCTTTAAAAATTATTGTTTACGGATGCTAACAACTTCTGTTGCGTAACATGAACGCATATTTATTCCTTTACTGTTGTATTGACAACAGGAGCCTTCTCTTGCCACTCTGTCTTATTGAGTTTTTTCTGTGCTGGCGCCACTTCATCCCCATTGTTACCATTATACAAACGGCCATTTTTCATCACATACTTAATTGAATTTGTATTGCGGATATTATCCAACGGATTGCTATCTAATATGATGAGATCTGCCAGCTTGCCCTTCTCTACTGAACCCAAGTCTTTATCGAGTCCCAATGCCTCGGCACCAAGAATGGTTGCCACTTTCAATGCATCCAGGTTTTTCATACCACCACTTTGCATGGCCCATACTTCCCAATGAAAGCCAAGACCCTGTAACTGACCATGGCTACCAATACCGGCAAGTCCGCCAGCTTCAACAATTGATTTCATGCTCTTTGCATGCTTTTGAAATACATGCTCTTCTGGGAGAAACCAGGTTGCCCTTCTTCTCGACTTTTGAGCAAGCTCCTCATAGGGAGTAAAGAATTGCATCTTTTTGTCGCCATAAGGATTATCGTTTTCATAGAAATAATTCTCGGCCCATGGTCCGCCGTAAGCTACAAGCAATGTTGGTGTTACTGCCATTTTAGCATCGGCAATCACTTTCGTTACATCCTTGTACAGTGGGAAAATTGGAATGGAATGCTCATGCCCTGGATAACCATCAAGTAGGTTTGTCATATTCAATTTGAAATCCAACCCGCCTTCTGTTGTTGGCATCAATTTTTGATTCTTTGCAGCATTGATGATCCACTGACGCGCCTGTCTGTTTCCAGTCAAATACATTTTAATGTACTGCGTATTATAATATTTACTGTACTGCTTTAGAATACTTTCTGCTTGCGCAGAATCTTTCACATTGTATCCCCAATAGCCAACACCAGGACCGGTTGAATAAACACGTGGACCAACCATTTGTCCTGCTTCAACCATATCGGCATAAGTTAATACGTCAGTGGTTGCAGTCTGTGGATCACG
>CANJEF010000258.1 GCA_947472965.1 Sphingobacteriales bacterium | reverse complement strand
AGCTGCTGTGGCAACCCATACACTGACTTCCGATAGGTCTTCCAAAATTGGCAAAATCATCTGCATATCCAGGACTATTTGACCATGAATTTGATGTTGTAAAATAGGATATGGGTAATTGGAATAACCTGTTTTCATTCCAGTGAAGATAACTTTGACCTCTTGTGCCAGAGCCAATAACGATGTCAAATTTATATGCCTTGTCAAATTTTCGATTCAAAAAATTAACCTGGTATAAACCAGAATCAAGGTCCTGCATTATCACCCCATCGTAATAGCTGAACACATAACTATTTTCTCCTTCTTTAAAACTCCCTTTTACGTTGTCTTTTTCAGCGGGCATTGAGGTTTTGCTATGTGCCGTTTTAACGAATTGATCATATATCGTGGTATGACACTTCTTACATTCAGATGATCCTACTAACCTATTACCATCTTTTTCAATTGGAGCATTTTGATCTTTATATTCAGCATTGAAAACACATGATGAAACAATAAAAATAATAGAGGAAATTAAAACAATAATAAGATAAACACCAGAAGAAAATGAAATGGGTGGGAACCGAAAATTACTGAATTTGAAAAATATCATTAAACTGAAATAAGTGATTAACAAGTATCAAAATAAAAAAATCAAACAAATAATATCTAAAAAAAGTGCGACTTTATTATTGAATGATCTTCTTCTAATGTTTAAAATTAGACCATAAATCCATAGTCATCAATTTTTTTATTTCAATAAAATCAGTCCCCTAAAACTGAAGAAAAATTTAGAACGGTGTAACTATTCAAATTATAGTTCTAATAAAAAAACCTCAAAAATAGATTTTGAGGTTTTTTCTTAGAATTTGTGATCCCGATTGGATTCGAACCAATGGCCTACAGCTTAGAAGGCTGCCGCTCTATCCAACTGAGCTACGGGACCTTTTATTGGAGTGCAAAGATAATTTTTTTTAGCTTGCACCCAAGAACGAATTAAAGTTAATTTAATGGATGTAAAAATCAGCACTGGCTGGAAAAAGGAGCTCGGTGAGGAATTTGAAAAGGAATACTTTCACAGAATCGTTGAACTACTGCATACAGAAAAGCTGAGCAATCAGATGATTTACCCGCCAGGGTCGCTGATCTTTAATGCTTTTAACCTAACCGATTTTAACGATGTCAAAGTTGTGATTTTGGGCCAAGACCCGTATCATGGCGAAGCACAAGCACAGGGATTGGCTTTTTCTGTTCCAAAAGGAATGAAACCTCCTCCTTCACTACTAAATATATACAAGGAGATAGAATCGGATATTGGGGTTAAAATGCCCAGAAACCATGGTAATCTAGAATCATGGGCTCGTCAAGGTGTTTTGTTGCTGAACGCAAGTTTGACGGTTAGGGCAGACCAACCAAACAGCCATGCAGGAATAGGCTGGCATCATTTAACAGATACGGCGATAAAAATCCTTTCTGAAAAAAAGCAACACCTTGCTTTTGTCCTTTGGGGAAACTTTGCGAAACAGAAAATGGATTTGATTGATTCAACAAAACATTTAATTTTAACTGCGCACCACCCCTCCCCTTTTTCAGCCAATAAAGGCTTTCTGGGCTCTAAGCATTTTTCTAAAATAAATGAATACCTCACCCAACATGGTATATCACCCATAAATTGGCTAATTAATGAAAATGAACATTAGAATTAAGAATATCCTGGGGCGGATTTTTACTGTATGGGGTGGCATCGTGTTTATAGGAACCATGCTAATCATCATCATTCCAGCCTGGGCAACAAAATTCATCAAGGAGCCCAAACGAACCAGGATTTTCATTCAACTTTGTCGGATTTGGATGGCGATGTTTTATCCACTTGCATTCATACGCGTAAAAATTACTGGAAGGGAGAATTTCAAGCCTAATGAGAATTATATTGTTGTGTGTAATCACAGCTCAATGATGGATGTTCCGATAACATCCCCCGGCATTCCTGGCACCAATAAAACAATTGCAAAAGTTGAGCTAGCAAAAATTCCATTATTTGGCATCATTTACAAACGAGGGTCTGTATTGATTGACAGAAAGGATGAAAACAGCAGAAAATACAGTTATAACAAAATGAAGTGGGTACTAGACCAAGGCTTACACATGTGCATTTACCCCGAAGGAACGAGAAATAAAACCAACAATCCATTAAAGAGTTTTCATGATGGGGCTTTCAAATTGTCTTTTGATACTAGAAAAGAGATCGTCCCAGCAATTCTTATCGGCACCAAAAGTATGCTTCCATCAGATAAATCATTTTTCTTTTGGCCAGGAAAAATAACCATGCATTTTATGGAGCCGATATCCCCATCTAAATTCAATTCAGCTTCTGAAATGAAAGAGTATGTGTTTAAGTTGATGTGGGAGGAAATTGTAAGACATAAGATGTAAGACAAAAGATGTAAGATGTAAGTTTTAATATTTTTGATTACTCAATTATGTGAAAGCTAGAAATTATAAGATCTTTTGTCTTACATCTCACATCTTGCGTCTATTATCTAATTATTTGTATAAAAATACCTTGTCCTATTAATCTTTAGATCTTGTAGAATGCCAGATTTAGGACTGATTGTAATATTAAAGGATTTATAAAGTCCTACGGGTGTGACATTAATGGATAACTGCCAACAATGAAGATCACGTGTGATGAAAGTTGTAAAAGACTGAAGCTTAAAATCTTTTAAATCATAAAAACCATTGGCGCCCAATTTCCATTTAGGCGTTAAGCTGAAATCACCATTAAAATTTAAGCTTGAAGTGAGTTGTGTTTTATAAGTATAGTCAGGTTGGAGTAACTTTGAAAAACTCATTGAATAAGAAAAGTTTAAAGTCCAGGGAACATTAAAGTCAGTAAACTCTGCAGGATTTCTTCTTACATAATCAAGTTGTTCTTGAACTTCATCGTTGGTCATTTCATCAAACTCATCTTCCTTTTTTTTGTCTGCTCCTTCTCCTTCTTTCTTTTTTTCCTTACTCTTGATATTTGTAGAAATATTCAAACTCCCACTTGCAATGGACCCAGGGTTGAATTTTCCTCCCTTCCAGACAAACTCATTAATATCACGACCTGTAGTTGGATTTTTTTTGTATGGGTCGAGAATACCACTGGCAGTAATATTGAATTTGTCGAATAGGGTGCTTCGCATGTAAAGGCTGAATTTGCTGAGTTTTAGAGAATCTGCCAACATATTATATGAACCGGAAATTCCAAATCCATCAATTAGTTTGACTTTTTTAAAATCAGTTTCAGTTGAATTTTCATCTTTTTTTACATTGGTATCAATCTTAGCCCTGACCTTCATTTCAATATTATTGTCT
>CANJEF010000257.1 GCA_947472965.1 Sphingobacteriales bacterium | reverse complement strand
GAATCAATAAAAAGTCCCAAATCCATTTCTCAAATCCTTCCAACTTCACCACTTGCGCCTGAATTTTTGTCCTGTCTTCCAACGTAAAATCATAAATCTTTGATGTCTTGTCAAGACTCGCTGTAAAAAGTTGGTTGGTGTTCACGTCATACTCCAATGCAGTAACGCGTGAACGGTGCGACGACATGTACCACGGGTTTTTAAGATTTAAAAACGTTCCCTTGGGATTTTCATACACCCAAATTTTGCCATCTTCTGTACCCATGAAAACCTTATTTGACGATACAATAACAGATGAAATATTAGGTAATTGACCATTGAGTGAAGCCATGACAATCGGAAGTGCTTCCAGCGACTTGGTATCTACTAGAAATGCACCTTGCGCTGTTTTCACAATTATTTTTTGCTCATTCAGTTCAAAAATCTGTTCCACTGCTTTCAACGGAAGTATTGTAGACTCAAAATTCTTGAGCCCAATTTGAACCATGTTACCATTAAAGGATGTAAATATTTTGTCATTGCTTATAATGAGGTCATTTATTGGCTGATCAGAATTGAAGTCCTTTACCAACTGTTCTTCTGAATTAGAAAGATTCAACAAATAAATTTCACCTGTAATGTTGGTAAAAACAACCCTGTTTTCGTCTAGAAATTTCACTGACCTGATTCGCTTTATGTTTTTCTTCGTTATGATTTTTTGAACACCTCCAGAAAGTGAATAATTCAAAAGCACATGATCATCTCCTGCTGCAATAATTTTTGTATTTCTGTATGCATCAATTGACCTCAGTCCTCCTTTGCTACTTTTATCAACAACATAATTATTGCTCTCAATTATTTTGGGTTTGTTCTCAACAATTTTATACTCCATTTCAGTAAGAAGCCTAAACAATGAATTATCTGGTATCACTTTGCCATTATTAATTTTTCTTGACAAAGAATCAAGTTTTTGGTATGCTGATGCCACTTCCTTTGTAAACTCGAGTTTTGCCACATCGCCGTCAAACTGCTCATAGTTTAATCGATTCGAAAGCGCCAATATTTTCTTCTGGGCAACCTCAAATTCCTTCAGCTCACTTTCGCTTTCTCTTGCAGCCCTAGCCTCTTCACTCGCTTTTTGGGCCTTTACTGTTTCTGATTCAGCTAGTTTTTTGCTCTTGATTGCACTCTCTAGGTTTGACTTAGCTTCTTCGGCTTTAAGAACAGCCAATTTTGTTGCATCCTCCGCTTTTATTTTAGATCGACCTGCTTCTATTGCTGCAGCGTCTGCCTTAACTTGATTTGCCTTTGCCTCTTTTGCATTCGCAAGTGCTTTTTCTTTTTGTTTTGCTGCCTCAGTAGCAGCATTGATGGCACTCTTTTTAGAAATTTCTGCATTCTCTGCACTAATCTTCGCAGCCTCTGTGGCCTGATTGGCTTTGTATTTTTGAAAAAATGCAAAAGCACAAAACAAAGAAACGATACCAACTACAATCATGAGACCAAGTTGTCTCTTTCTGGCTTTTTTCAATACAAGCCTGCGCTCCTCCTCTTTTTGCTCCAATTCTTCCAAGTATGTCTCATTGCTTTTCAGCAAATAATCAATTGACATCCTGTATTGGGAATTGAACTGATCTGCCCATATTTTTTTGGGTTGAACCTTATCAAACCATGCCATCAAAAGTTCAAGGTCAGGTGGCCTGAGATATCCTGTCTGCTCCAACTGAAACAACTTTGCACTTTCAGACAAACGCACATACGTATCAATAGACTCTTTTTCTTCAATAATCCATCGGACCAAATTCGGCCAATTTCGGATGAGATAATTATTTGATAAATTAATTACTGCCGCATCAGAAATATAAGGCTCTTTAAAATGAGTAACATTTTTTTGATACGGTTCAATAATATCCAGAATGCCTCGCTGGGTATTTTTCAAATCAGTAATAACCCTGATCAATTCACTTTTTTCAATTCCGATTACATCTAGAATTTCCTTGAGGGTTTTAGGCTTTTTCATTGAAAGACCTTCACCAGGTTGTGTAATGTTCCTGAAGAGTTGTTCAATAACCTGTTGGTCAAATATGGACAACTGATTGAAATATTGATTCAAATCACCTTCAACAATGGCTTCTAATTCACCGAATTTTTTAACATTAGACAAGTTTATTTCAGTAATCTCATCACTATCCTGATGAGGATATGCAAGTTGAATTTTTTTCAACAGTAATTGAACCATTGGAAGGTTCCGTAGATTCTGATTGAATTTTTCCTCAATATAATTCAAGGCGTCTGACTGAATTTTATAACCAGTATGCAAAAGGGAGCCTTTTATTATCTGCTGGAAATCATCTTGTCGGAAATTGGGAACCGAGTAAAGACCTTTGCTGATGTGCTCATGTAGTACCCTGAAATTATATAACAATGGAATGAAATCGGCTTGCATTGAAATCAACACATAAATAGATGCATTTTTTGCCGTTATTGCCTTTGCAATGTTATTGAAAAACAATGCAACTTCCTGTTCCCAAGCCAACCCCACTTTATGTTTTTCTGCCAAATCAAAAATATCCTCGAACTGATCAATAATGATGAGTAAATTTCCATCTCTAGAAATGGAATATTTCGAAACTGCATTCAATATACCCGAATGGTCCTTTCGAATTAATTTTACAATTTCGTCGTCCATTTCAAGTGAACCTTTTTCCTGGTCACCCAAAACATGTTTTTCTGAAAGTGCAGATGCAAGATTTTCAATAGGTGTGATACCTGGCCTGCAATAACAAAAAGACCACTCACGGCCTGCGGCACCAGTAAAACCATTTTCCAAAACAGGAATTAGACCCGCCTTTATCAGAGACGTTTTACCAGCTCCTTCCGGACCCACAATACCAATAAAACGACCCTCCTGAATAATACTCAATAAGTCATCAACCTGGCGCTTTCGCCCAAAAAATAACTCAACATTGCTGTCATCAAAATGATGCAACACTGGTAAAGTTGATGGCATTGAAATTACTGTTGACATAAAATGTTACAAAACGATAAAAATACTCAACATTTATTGAATTTTTTCAAAAAACAACAAATAAATAGAAATCAGATATCCTAAGAAAGTGAAAGATTGGGTATATTCGACAGCATAATAAGCTTATTGCCCAGGCACAGGTTAGAGCATTCGTAGGGCTTTCAAAAGACACCAAATTTGAAGGCATCCTAATCAGTGATTTATATTATAAAATTGTTCCAAAATTTGCCTTGGGTGCACGGAATTTTACCTTAGAATCACCAGAAGGAACCAAAAGCATCAAAATAAAAAGGTCTTATCTGGGCCCTTCTGCTTGTTATTACCCCTCCAAAAAAAATACAT
>CANJEF010000256.1 GCA_947472965.1 Sphingobacteriales bacterium | reverse complement strand
CAAGTAGCCAAGTACGTCTGTGTTCAATCCATAGGTAAAACGTTCGCCGGGGTTGTGATAGAGTGGAAGCTTTCCTAATCGTTTGATGTTTTCTGAAAGCTTTATGTTATCTACACCAATTCCGCCCACTACGCCATTTTTTGCATAGATGGCATTTGCATTTGGGGAACCAATTTGTGCATAGCCAATTCCTGATGTATGTGTGAGAAGGTCTCTGATGGTGATTTCTCTTTTTGCCGGGATGGTGGTGTAAGACGAATCGGCTTCATTGAATTTATCCAACACTTGCGGATTCTTGAATTCAGGAATGAATTTTGAAATGGGTTCATCAAGTAAAAATCTCCCTTCTTCAAAAAGCATCATGACGGCCACACTTGTGATGGCTTTGCTTTGTGATGCAATCCTGAAAATATGATCAACACGCATCGGTGTTTTCTTTTCAATATTATCATAGCCCGTGGCTTTGTAATAAACTATTTTTCCATCGTGCATGATAAGTCCAACTCCGCCATTCATCCAACCTTTGTTAACCCATTCTTGAATCACCTTATCTGCCATGTTGGTTCTTTCTTCTACAAGATAAGTTGGGTCTACAGCAATGGTGTTCTTCGGAATTGCTGTTTGTGTTTTTCCTACGATGACTGAAAACAGCAACACGTGTAAAAAAAATATTTTTTTCATGAAATAAGTATGTTCTTTGAAGATAGGATAAAATTTTTGAGGGGCAAATAGGATCCCGCCAAATCATAACAAGGTTAAACGTCTTTTATTTTGGGATGAAATCCCTTGGAAGGATACCTTCTTTGAAATACTTTGATGCTTCAAGGATATACTTGAGAAAATCATATTCTTCACTGTAGGAAACCATTTCATAGGTTGGGCGATATGCAACCATGAATTTTTCTAAGTCTTTGCCCGACAGTTTTGTGAGTTGTTGAACGAGTTGTTTGTTGAACTTGTAGTCTATGAATTTATTTTGTTCCTCCTCTATCAGTCTTCCCTGGAATTTTTTTATGCTCTTGTTTTTTCTGAATTGGAGCATTTGAATCATGCTGCCAAGATCCAATCCTGGTGTACCTCCCATGGTTCCTGTTTCAGAAATTCGAACGCCGCCGCGATCGAAGTTGAATACCCTGTTATAGTATTCCCTGTTTTCAATAGAATCTTGTTTGTATGATTTCCCAATCACAACCACTTCCTTCAGGGTTTGGTATTTGTCTTGTACCCTCACTTGAAGGGCAACGTCAAAGCCTGATGTGTAGCGGATTGCTTTTACCGGAAACAACATAGTAGACTTCCCTCGATAGGTAAAAAAGATGGTATCGTTTGATTGAACCTGAATTGCATACCTGCCCACGGAGTCTGTGAATGTTACTTCACCTAGCTTTGAACTGACTTTTACGGAAGGGATGGCGATCATCCTTGTTGAATCATATACCTTACCCGTCAGCCATATTTGTGAATCGGCCATTTTTAATAACAACAGCAGTAGAATGAGTAAGGTTATTTTTTTCAAGTGCTGGTATTGGTGAGCTTTTTTAGAATAAGTTGATGTGTAGGAATTCGTTTTCAATTTCAGTCAAGCACCTGGATGAATATTTCAACCAAACATAAATCAAAGTAAATTTATTTTCCAATACCAAGCCATTCGGCAATTATTCTTGGATAATGCAAATGTTCAAGGGCATGAACTTTTTGTGCAATTGAATCAGGGGTATCTGTCTCTTCTACCGTCGTGGATGCCTGAAAAACGGTTTTGCCATGGTCGTAGTGTTCATCTACCAGGTGAATCGTGATGCCCGTTTCCTTCTGTCCAGCTGCAATAACGGCTTCATGTACTTTATCTCCATACATTCCTTTTCCGCCAAAATCAGGCAGGAGTGCAGGATGTATATTCAGGATCTTGTTTCGGTAACCATGGATCATCGTTTCGGGAATCTTCCAAAGAAATCCAGCTAAAATAATATGCGTTATGCCTTCACTTTCAAGCAATTGAACGTATTCATCTGTTTGGGTAAAGGTATTTTTATCGAGGAGGAGGGTTTTGATGCCATGTGCTTTTGCAAGGTCGAGCACCCCAGCCTCAGGTTTGTTGCAAACTACCAGCGGTATTTTTACAAGCGGCTCATTATCAAAGTATTGTATAATTTTTTCAGCATTGCTTCCTTTCCCCGAGGCAAAGATGGCCAACTTCAAAGGATCTATTTTAGGGGCTTGTCTTTTTATGAACCCCATTTTGGTCAGGATTTTCTTTTCGTAGTTCCAAAAAAATCGGAATTGACCGAAAAAAAATGAAACCATCAATATAATGAACTGATAACCAAACACCAATATGCTCAATCGGAGGAGAATCTTCCATGCAAACAAGGTGTTTTCGTCAAATCCAACCCAGTTGGTAATGCGCTCGGAAATGAATGCCGTAAGGCTTCCCGTTACAGCAAACGTACATAGGATCAGGAATAGCTGAACGCCACCTACTTTCCACTTTTCCTGCAGTTTTTTAAGCATGTTGCAAAGAGAAGAAAAAAAGGCTTCTTATGTGAAATAGGGCACTGATTTATTTTCTAATGAGCTGAAAGTTGCATTTTCATGACAATTTGTTGAATCCCAGGATATTGGTCCTCTGAAACATAGGCTGGTATTGCATTAAAAAAATGTTAAGGATGTTGATATTATCTTAAAATACTGACTTAAATTTGCAGCGATTTTAGGATGCCTTCCATTTCAACACAATTCATTGCGGGTATGAATAAGAAAAGAACAATCTTACAAAAGCTTCATTCGGTCTTAATTTTTATTGCCCTTATCTCTATAGTCCAGTTGGCTAAAGCCCAGGACGGAAAGGCGCTTTTCAATGCGAAATGCGCATCCTGCCATGCAATAGATAAGCAATTGGTGGGTCCAGCGCTGAAGGGTGTTGAGGACCGTTGGGATGATAAGAAAATGCTCTACGAATGGGTTAGAAACAGTGCTGCGGTTATTAAAAAAGGGTACCCACGGGCCGTTGCGGTTTATAACGAATACAACAAGGTTCAAATGTCACAATTCCCTGAGTTGAAAGACCAGGATATTGATGCTATTTTGGGCTATATCAATACAGGAGGAGCTGCAAAGGCAGCAGCTGGCGCTTCTGCTGCACCAACGGATGGCTCTGCCGCTGGGGGCGCTGCTGAATCTGATTCAAATCTGCTTTATGGAATTCTTACCCTGATTCTTGCAGTAATTGCACTTATATTATTACAGGTGAACAGCAACCTGCGCAAAATCGCTGACGAAGCCGAAAATGTTCGTTCAGCAGAGCCAATTCCTTTTTACAGGAACAAGGCCTATATCGCCATTTTGGTAATTATCTTATTTCTT
>CANJEF010000255.1 GCA_947472965.1 Sphingobacteriales bacterium | reverse complement strand
TTATACTGTGAAATACTTACAAATTATACTATTGTTTTTTATTATTAATTCAGCAAATAGCCAACACAGTCCGAAAAAAATATTAATAACCTATCAAAGTAAAACGGATCAAACAAAAACGCTGGCTGCAGAAGTGGCAAAAGGGGTTCAGTCCGTTAAAGATGTGCAATTGATTTTTAAGTCTATCAGCGAAACCACCCAACAAGATCTCCTTGAAGCAGATGCTATTATTGTGGGAACTCCGGTTTACAATGCAAACGTAGCACCCGAAGTGGTAAAATACATGAGCGAGTGGCCATTTTCAGGTAACCCGCTGAAAAACAAAATTGGCGCAGCCTTTGTAACTGCAGGGGGACTGTCCGCCGGAGAAGAACTGGCACAAGTTAATTTACTGCATACAATGCTGGTATTTGGAATGATCATTGTTGGAGGAGATGATTGGACAGCACCATTTGGAGCCTCGGCCATTACGAGTGAAGGACTTTATAATAGCTCACCTAAATTGGATACACTATTCATTCATAAAGGCTATGCATTGGGTAAACGAGTTGCAGAAATTACTAAAAAATTGCGTTGAACAACAACGAAAATGCTTCATTGAAAATTCATCAATGCCCTACCCTACAATTTTAACAGCGATAGAGAAAAACACAACAATCTTTATACCAGATCCGGTAAGCTTAAAAAGCACTTATGAAACTTTAAAGTCCAATGACAATTCAACCTCATTCCCATTTTGGGCAAAAATATGGCCATCCGCAAAAGCCATGACAATGTTTTTGCAAAACAACCTTCATAATATAGAATTAAAAAAGGTTTTAGAAATAGGTGCTGGCATTGGATTACCTTCTTTCTCCATTGCATCGCAAGCTACAGAACTTATCATCAGTGATTATTCAAACGATGCAATCAAATTGATTCAAAAGAATATAGATCATTTAAAACTGACTAACACAAAAGCGCTTTACTTAGATTGGAATGACTTCCCGTTAGAGATAAAAGCTGACACCATTTTACTAAGTGATACCAATTATGATCCCACACAAATTGACCCCCTGTTGAAATTGATCAATCACTATTTAGCGAATGGGACAACAATAATTATCTCCACACCAGAACGCATCACTGCAAATCCATTTGTCAACGAACTTCAACAATTTATAAAATACTCTTGTTTGCAACGTGTTGAGGAAGCAGAAAACATGATTGAGATTCGGATACTTGTACTTTAAACTTTATCGTAGAAATTACTGAAACACCATTCCAAATGATTTTGGTTATTGCTCATTTGTATTTATGAGACCCATCACATGATGGCATTTTTTTTGATAAGCCACAGGTACAGTCATTCAAACCCTTTCCATCAAGTATGCGCTGCCTGTACTTTTCAACCCTAGTTATCCGTGTGCTCGATTGTTTCGGTGCAGAGAAAAACATATTGTATGCCCGTTGTCTCCCTGGCGTTAATGCATGAAAGGCCGTATTAAATTGTTTATTCTTATCCAAAAATTGCTGAAATTCGGCTGGATATTCAAGTGTTGTATTTTTATTAAGCTCCAATTTCAATCCTGCTTTCTCAACTTCCATGGCCTCTTGAATATATGCGTTCAAAACTTTTTTCGATTGTAAAATTTCCTCAACGGAAGTGAATTTAATCCAGCGGCCAGACTGCGTATTTTCACCAGGCTTTAAAAGTATTTTATTGGGATCCTTTAGCAAGGCCCCCTTAAAAAAAGCCACTGCGCAAGATTCCTTTAGGGGAGTTAAAGAAAGCACATTGCCTTGTTCAAACATATAACAAGGTTTACCCCATTTTAATTCTTCTACAAGATGATTAGATAAAATCACTTCTCTCAACACCTGCAATTCCTCCTTCCAGCTTTTAGCTGCTGCTAACATTGCATCAACCTTTGGATTCATATTTTTATGTTTTTTTGAACTCACTCCAAAATTAGCTCAATTTTAAAAGGCAATTGAAAAATACAAAAAACATTCAGCAAAAGGCAATGTTTAACGAGCTACACTTTAAATAGGAAACAAATGGGGGAACGAGTGAACCGAGATCGGGCAGGCGGGGAGTCATTTAACTTTTATCAAAATAATTTCTCTTAATAACTAATTGCTGTGGCTATTGTACTTTTTATTGAACTGATATAGCAAAGTAAGATTCCAAACGAAATTTTTGCTCCCTGTTATATTTGTGCTGATCTCCTTATTCATCGTAGAGGCAAATGCAAATGGAGAATGAGGTTTTGAAAGAGTGATGTTTGAACTGAAATAATATCCGTCTTCCTTATCCAACTTCAAATAATAAACCTGGGGATTCAACGAAAGTGTAACATTTCCAAATAAAGGAATACCAGCGATTGTTGAATTCAAAGCAACGAAATGAGAATTCACAGGTCCATCTTTTTGTAAACCAAAACCCTTGAGATAATATACTCCAAAAAATAGCTTGTCACTCACGATATAATGAGGAAATATTTCTGTTCCAATAAATCTTCTTGATTGGGTTATATTCCAGATTTTACTGTTTTCAGTCACTGAACGAACTGCAAAATTCAATGCGGGATGAGCACCCACATTCAATCTGAACTTACCGCTGTTAACCATTTTGTAATGAAGCCAAAACATAACACCACCCTTCCTCATGTCAAAGGTCATGCGAAGATCAGGATCCAAACTCCACCTCCCTCCCCTCGAAAAAGAATATGTTGCATTGAATGCGGGCTTATTCAAAGAAAAAGTAGGGATGATGGAGATGCCATTATTTGTAACCCCCACATTGCCGCTGATTATCAGTTTTTTAATGCTGCTATCTAATGACTCTTGTGCATTAAGATGAACGAATGAAACAATGAAAAATCCAATAATCAGGGCCTTATTCATGGGTAAATTTTCACAAATTTAAAATAAATATGAATAAGCAATCAACTTATAAGAAAAGGAGCTTGAATCATCAAATTAATCAGAGGTGATTTTGGAGTTTAATTAATCCAAATCGAAAGAAACTTGAACATTCCCAGTGCCAAGGGATTTCAGTAATCCATCATATTCTTCAATTTTACCAAGCCTTGTATAGCTGTAATTGGTTTTAAAAGTTTTGTAGAAAAGCACAATTGTATTATTTCCATATAACAAAATGTCTCCTGACTGAATGATGGCTGGAACAGATGCCATGACAGGCAATTTAAAAGGTAGTTCAGTATACTTTTCATTGCCATTCAATTCAATCATATCAACCCTCATAGGCAATTGTTTTTTGAACGCTTCGACCGTTGGATTATTTTCTAGTCTTGCAGTGAATGACTTTTTATCGATGGTGATCTTCAACCGCATGCTATCAGAATTAATTTGTCTTTTAAAATCACCTGA
>CANJEF010000254.1 GCA_947472965.1 Sphingobacteriales bacterium | reverse complement strand
AGGCAATACAGGATCGCAAGCATCATCATTAATTATACAAGCCCTCACTGTAGGTGAAGTAACCTTGTCCGATTGGTGGAACGTGATGAGAAGAGAAATTGTTTCGGGCATCATGCTTGGAACCGTTTTGGGTATCATTGGTTTTAGCAGGGTTGTGATTTGGTCGCAAATTTTCCCCCATGTTTATGGCCCGCACTATATTTTGATTGCCTTTGTAGTGGGAATTTCACTTATTGGCGTTGTGTTGCTCGGAACAATTACGGGATCGATGTTGCCAATATTACTGAAGCGATTAGGAGCCGATCCTGCCGTATCATCTGCGCCGTTTGTAGCGACGTTAGTTGATGTTACAGGCGTGATCATTTATTTCAATTGTGCGTATCTTTTTTTGAAAGGAACCCTGCTTTAAAAATTAAATCGCTTGGTGATTAAACGGCTGCAATACCATTTCACTAACAACACCGCTTGCAGGCTGTTGACAGAGAAACCAAATAGCACGGGCTGCCTCTTCTTCCCGAATCATCTTTTCTTTTTGAACTTTCAAGTCGATGTTTTCCCAGAACGGGGAATCAACGCCGCCTAAAAAAATATTGGTGATTCTAATTTCAGTACGTTTTAATTCCTCGCGCAAACTTTGCATCATTCCAACCAATCCATATTTACTGGCTGAATAAGCTGCTGCACCCGCCATAGGAACTTTACCCAAAACACCTGGTATATTGATAATCAAACCCTTTTTTGCCTCTTTCATGGAAGGCAAGAAAGCCTTTACCAATAAAAAAGAACCCACTAAATTTGTTTGTATGGATTCCATAAAATCTTCCAAGGTCAACTGCTCCATTGGTTTTATAATGCCGATGCCAGAAGCGTTAACCATAATATCGATAGTCCCCATAGTAGATGAAACGGCATCAAAAAGTGAAGATACTTGATCTGCTTTCTTCAGGTCACACACCAACATTCTTGAATTAGACAATCCCAATGAAGCTCCCAAGGTACTTAGCTTTTGAGCATCTCTACCGGTAACAAAAACCTCTGCACCACTTTGAAGCAATAATTTGACAAGGTTAGAGCCGATTCCCCCCGTTGCACCTGCTACAAGAACCTTCTTTCCATTAAGCTTTTCCATAAGTTGAGTTTCATGTAAAACATTTATTCCGTCATTTTGTTTACAAACAAGAAGAAGTTAATCCAGGAATAAAATAACAGATAAATAAATCTAAAATGAAAAGGCCATGGAATAGGGTAAACCTTCCCGTTTATAGCATTAGCTCAAAAAATGGGATGCAGGAAAACATGCACATCTGTACATACGTTTCTTCCGTTAGCATGACCCCAAAAAGAATGATGGTTGCACTTTTTAATGGAACTAAAACCCTTGAATTGGCAACTGATGAAAAGCACTTTGTACTTCAATTACTAGCTGAACAACAATTTAAACTTATAAAACTACTGGGCCAGTCATCTGGTAATACAATCAACAAAATCCAAAGACTTGAAAAAAGAAAACTGATTGGCACTTGGAAAAATTTCAAAGTATTAAATGAAGCCCTTGCCTATATGGAACTTAAAGCAATAAGTATGTCAGACGCTGGCGATCATGTTATATTCATTTGTGACGTGATAAGTTTTTACAACAACCTACCGGGGGAACCTTTAACTTTGAACTTACTTAGAGAGAAGGGAATCATCAGGGGTTGAAAACACTCTAACACCGCCGTTTTATGAAAATCAAATCAGTTGAAATTGTCAAGCTAACAATTCCAATGGAGCCTTTTGTCATTGCAACAGAAACCTGTTACGAGGCAAAAAATATTTACTTGCGCATGTCAACTGACGATGGAATTATTGGAGTTGGTGAATGCTCCGCTTTCCCTATGCTGGTTGGCGAAACACAGGAAACATGTTATGCCGTTGCAAAGGACCTTGCAAAAATTTTAATCGGGAAAGACCCAGTTGAAATTGAAAAACGAATGGATGAACTGCATGCATATATTGCATTCAATAGTACCATCAAAAGTGCTTTTGACATGTGCTTGTTCGACATCGCATCCAAAAGCATGGGAATGCCCTTATTCCAATATCTAGGGGGAAGAAAAAAAGAAATACAAACAGACCTTACCATAGGAATAAATACTCCGGAAAAAATGACGGCAACAGCCATAAAGTATGTTGAAGATGGGGTGAAGATCATCAAAGTAAAGTTGGGGAAAAATGGTAAGGAAGATGTTGAGCGAATCAGACAAATCAGAAATGCCATTGGGAAAGATATTATACTGAGGGTTGATGCAAATCAAGGCTGGGATTTTGACACAGCAGTTGATACACTTAATGCAATAACACCGTTTGGCATACAATTTTGTGAACAACCCATGCACCATCATAACGACAGCCTAATGCCAAAACTAAAATCGTTGGTTAAAATTCCAATCATGGCCGATGAAAGTGTTTTTAATCACTATGATGCAGAAAGAATGATACAATCGAACGGATGCGATTATATAAATATCAAACTTGCAAAGTCTGGCGGCATCCTAGAGGCGATGAAAATTGCTGATACTGCTGCCAAACACAACATACCTTGTATGCTTGGTGGCATGGTGGAGAGCAGGTTGGCCCTAACTGCCAAATTACACCTCGCGATGTCGCACGATAATATTGTTTTTTACGATTTGGATACATGTCTACTTGGTCATCTGGAAGATCCAGTTCTTGATGGTGCTGTATACAACAACTATTTTCTGGAGCTGCCACATAAACAAGGTATTGGAGCAGATATCAATCCGCTTTATATTGAAAATGCAGAAAGAATAATTATCTAAAAACAAAAGATATGTCAGTAAAGAAAATTTCAGATACCAAGATCATCATGACAGAACTTGTATTTCCCAATGACACCAATTTTTACGGCAATCTCATGGGGGGAAGATTAATGTATTGGATGGATACAGCAGCAGCAATGTCGGCAGGAAAACATTGTAACGTTCCCGCTGTTACGGTGTCTGTTGATAACATCTCATTTGAAGCTCCCATAAAACTCGGAAATGTAGTTCATATTGAAGCCCAAGTGAGCAGGACATTCAATTCATCCATGGAAATTCATATCATGGTTTGGGGTGAGGATCTGAGAGAACAATATAGATACAAAAGCAATGAGGCATTTTTCACTTTCGTTGCATTAGACCCCAATGGGAAGCCGCGCGCTGTATCTCAAATTGTACCTGAAACAGAAGATGAAATAAAAGTATTTGACGGTGCGTTGAGAAGAAGACAGCTGAGACTTGTACTTGCCAAAAAAATGAAAGCAGAAGATGCAACAGAGCTAAAAGCCTTGTTCACAAAATAATTATCTGCTTTATGTTAATTGGTCTGACCGTTAAGCTGGTGATGGCCACCCTT
>CANJEF010000253.1 GCA_947472965.1 Sphingobacteriales bacterium | reverse complement strand
CTCGGGCGTTTGGAACGAAGAGATGGCGAAACATTTGTTGCGAAGGTCTATGTTTGGTGCAAAGAAAAAAGACATTGACGCATTTTTAAAATTAGGCTTGACCAAATCGATAGAAAAGCTGCTTGATGATTCAGTGCAACTGCCATCTCCTCCCGTGAAGGAATACAGCACGGCAAATGCAACAGTTCCGGATTCAACGATCTCACAAGGGCAAACATGGGTAAATGATCCATCAACAGATGGTTCAATCAATTCTCTTCGCAGAGCCTCTTTCAAAAAGTGGTGGATGGGAAATATGATTATGCAGGGGCAGTCACTTCGGGAGAAAATGACGATGTTCTGGCACAATCATTTTTCAACGGAAGCTTCTGATGTCAGCAACTCCCAATATGTTTATAAGCATTTCAATACGTTGAGGTCGAATGCACTTGGTAATATAAAGACATTGGTCCGCTCTATTTGCATCGATCCTGCTATGTTGGTATATTTGAATGGGCAAACCAATAGAAAGGGTACCCCAGATGAAAATTTTTCGCGTGAAATACAAGAGCTTTTTGTAATCGGGAAGGGTCCCCAAGCAAAATTTACCGAATCGGATGTAAAAGAGGCCGCTAGGCTTTTTACTGGGTGGAGAAACAATGCCAGCCTGCTCGGATCCTATTTTGATTTAGACCGGCATGATATCGAGAACAAGCAGTTTTCCTCATTTTACAAAAACAAACTGATACTTGGAAGAAACAATGCCAATGCAGGGATAGACGAGATTGATGATTTTATAAACATGTTGTTTGATACAGACGAAGCTGCCTTGTTTCTCTGCAGGAAAATTTATATTTGGTTCGTGTATTATGATATTACACCCGAAGTGGAATTAAATATCATTTTACCCATGGCAAAGATCATGCGTGATAATAATTACAATATCAAGCCTGTTCTTGGTGCATTATTGGCAAGTGACCATTTTTATAATGAAATGAACATGGGCTGTCAAATAAAGAGTCCGGTTGATCTCATGTGCGGAATGTTAAGAGAGTTAGATGTTGTATTCAGCACTTCTGATAACTTTACAGTTAATTATGGACTCTGGAATCAGATTGTCAATTATTGCAATTTTTTACAGCAAAACATTGGCGATCCTCCCGATGTAAGTGGGTGGAAGGCTTATTATCAATCACCCGCATTTTATGAGTATTGGTTGAATTCTGATACTTTGCCCAAGCGCCTCCTTTATCTTACAACACTTGTCAGCAATGGATATACTTTCAGTGGATTCAAGATGGTGGTTGACCCATTTTTGTATTGCAAGAATCTAAAAAAGCCCGGTGATCCGAATAGTCTGATATTGGAACTTTCAACGCACCTGCTAGGTATTCCAATTTCTCAGCAACATCGTGACCAGCTGAAGAAGGATATTTTATTGTCAGGTCAGTCTGATGATTATTACTGGACCACAGCTTGGGATACTTATATCAACACTCCAACAAATGAAAGTAATACTAAGTATGTAAAGACTGCATTGTCCTCTCTCATTAAATATATAGTTGAATTACCTGAATATCAATTGTGTTAAAAAAATAAAATGAGTAGAAGAAATTTTTTAAAGTCGTCCATCCCCGCAGGTTTTATGATTCCTTCTTTTGTAAACAAGGTAGGTTTCAGGGCCTATGATTCAGGTCATCAGTTTTTGAACAATCTCCTATTGCCTTCGGGTGATAATGATAGGGTACTTGTGGTTGTTCAATTGAACGGGGGTAATGATGGGCTAAATACAGTTATACCTATTGAGTATTTTTCGCAATATGCTAATTCGCGGAAAAACATTTACATACAATCAGAAAGTGCATTGAAATTGAATGGGATTGATAAAATCGCATTGCATCCATCTATGACAGGACTACAACAGATGTATAATGAGGGGAAATTACATATTGTGCAGTCAGTTGGTTATCCCCAGCCGAATTTTTCCCATTTTCGATCCACCGATATTTTGATGGCCGCATCAGATTCTAATCAAATCCTCAATACAGGCTGGGTAGGTCGCTATTTGAATGAATCATTTCCAGGTTTTCCTGATAATTATCCTAATGCAACAATGCCGGATCCATTGGCAATCCAAATAGGTTCGGTGACTTCAATGGCATTACAAGGACCTTCGCAGCCAATGGGACTGAGTATATCAAATCCCAGTTCATTTTATAGTTTTGTGAATAATATTGCTGATCCGATCCCGAATACCAATGCCGGTAAAGAATTGAAATATGTGAGGGAATTATCAAGACAAACCCAGAAGTATGGTGAAGTAATCAAATCTGCAAATGCAAAGGTTACAACGCAAAAAAATTATCCTACCGGCAATAGCCTAGCAGATCAACTGAAGATTGTTGCAAGATTGATCAAGGGCGGCTTGAAGACAAAGATCTATATGGTAAACTACGGTGGGTTCGACACACATTCCAACCAGGCCAATTCCGGTGATACCAAAAGCGGAAAGCATGCAACCTTGCTTGGAGCCATAAGTTCTGCTGTGAAGGCTTTTCAGGATGACCTTGAATTTCTTGAAATTGATGACCGTGTTTTGGGTATGACTTTTTCTGAATTTGGGCGAAGAATTTTGAGTAATAATTCGCTCGGTACAGATCATGGTGCTGCTGCACCTCTTTTTGTTTTTGGTAAATCTGTTCAAGCCGGAGTTTCGGGTTCAACGCCATTGATTCCCCAAAATGCATCTGTAAACGATAATGTGCCTTATCAATATGATTTCAGAAGTGTTTACGCCACATTGCTTTCCAATTGGCTTTGTGTAAATTCAACGATTTTGAATCAGGTCATGCTGAAGGATTTCCAACAGCTAGCATTGTTGAAATCAGGAACATGCGGTGTTGTTACAAGTGTAAATTCTAGTTTGGGACAGGTTTCAAGTGAACGTCAGCTTATTACAATTTATCCTAATCCATTCCATAAAAATATTACAATTGAATTCAATACAATAGGAGGACACTCCCTTTTGCAAGTGTTGGATGGTTCAGGTAAAATCATGAGTACCATATTTGACAAGGAGTATTCTCCCGGAAAATTCAGGGTTGACTATGATGGCGGTTATCTTCCAGTAGGTGTATATTATATTCGTTTTCAAAATCAAGTTTTTCAGCAGGTAAAATCTGTTGTTAAAGTTTAATTTTTCCATCATAGATTTTGGTTATTATAAAGCGCGGCATTAACAACTGACCGGAATTTGTAATTTTATCTACTGCCTTTTGTTTTCGTATATTAGTTGTATTCTGCCTTGGACATTAAAATTTTATGAACATGAATTCTTTTGTTTTTCAGTTGTATAGAATAGTAGTGCCCAAGCCCCTTAGAAAAAAATTACTTTTATCAGGACTTAAGAAAAAAATTCCTGCAT
>CANJEF010000252.1 GCA_947472965.1 Sphingobacteriales bacterium | reverse complement strand
GTCTTATCTGCATCATGGAAACCTTCTGTTGTTGCAGATGTTGATCCATACAACACATTCTTAATCATATTAAGTGTATAAACAGCGGAAAGGATGATACTCAACCCAGCCAGTGCAGCAATCCAAGGATTGTATTTGAACAGTCCATTAAAAATCATGAATTCACCAACAAATGCATTTGTTAGTGGCAGGGCAATGTTAGCCATGGCTGCAACTACGAAAAACACCGACAACACAGGGGCCTTCGTGGCAATACCACCAAGTTCAGAAATCTTATTGATGCCTGTCTGTTTTTCAATCAGATCGGCTACAACCCACAATGCAACAATATTAATTCCATGGTTGAACATTTGCAATATCACCCCTTGCATCGCAACTTCTTTCAATGCAAAAACACCGGCGGCCATTAAGCCAATATGAGCGATGGAAGAATAGGCGATCAATCTTTTCAGGCTGTCTTGCTTTATTGCAATCAACGAAGCGTATATCACGCCAATTGAAATCAAGAGTATGATTGGACCATTGAATTCCTTTACTGCCAATGGGAACAACGGCAATAACCACCTGATAACCCCAAATACACCCATCTTCACCATCACACCGCTCAAGACCATCGTAACGGGCGTTGGGGCCTGCTCGTAGGCATCCGGCTGCCATGTATGAAAAGGGAAAATGGGCATCTTGATGGCAAAAGCAATAAAGAAAAGAAAGAACAAACCATATTGTTGCTGTGCTGCAAGATGTAACCTGTAAAAGGATACTATGCTAAATGAATGGTCCGGCGTTTGCAAGTACATATATAATATCCCAATCAAAAGCAAGAGGGACCCAATAAAAGTATAGATGAAAAACTTGAATGTAGCCTTGATTCTTTTTTCACCACCCCAAATTGATGACAAAAAATAAACGGGTATCAATGCCAATTCCCAGAAGAAATAAAACACGAGGGCATCTGCAGCCATAAAAACTCCCATCAATCCGCACTGTGTTAACATCAACAATCCGAAAAAAACATGCTCGTTTTTATATTGTTTCTTTTTTACAACCAATATTACAATTGGAAAAACAACTGCAGTGAGCAAACAAAGGGTTTTTGTCAATTCATCCAAGAGCAGACTAAAGCTACTACCTAGACCATGCAACCAAACATAGCTAACTTGATTGAGAAGGGCATTCTCATTTCCTGAATAGAAAATACTCGCCACCACTACTACTAAGGTGAGCGTCGAGCTCACCATTGAAACCGCGCGTGCCATTCCTTCCTTTTTCAATAAAAAGGAAAGCAAGCCGCCAACCAAGGGCAACCAAATCAATAAAGCGGGGAAATTATCTACTGCTGTGAACATATTCAATGTGTTCGGTTAATGTTTCCAGAAAAACTGGAAGATGAACAATAATATAAGTGAAATCACCATGATCAATACATAGGAGCCTACTTGTCCGCTTTGCAACAACCTCAACTGCCTCGCACCATATTGCACTGAGCGACCTACTCCATTTACAAATCCATCAATGATTTTTATATCTACAACCTTATTGAAAAATGAAGCGACCCGTTCAATTGGCTTTATAACAAGTGCTTCATACAATTCATCTACGTACCATTTGTTAGCCAGGAATTTTGAGATTGCAGGTTGTTCTTTTTTAGAAACCTCATAGTTGACAAATTTTCTTGATGCAACAAACACCATGATCAATATGAGAAATACAACCGCTCCCATCAGAATCAATTCAGTGCTATGGGAAAGATGCACTAATTCATGTGAAGATTCGACTGAACCTAAAACCGGATGCAAAAATCCTGAAAGCAGATGTGCGTTTTCTGCAAATACAGCAGGTATGCCCACAAAACCTCCAGCTATGGAAAGTAGTGCAAGCATGATAAGCGGCAAGGTCATGGCCAATGGTGATTCATGCAAATGCTTCGCCTGGTGATCTGTTCCTCTGAAGCTTCCCGAAAAAGTTAGGAAGTACAACCTAAACATATAAAAGGCAGTCATCAGTGAAGTGGCAACACCAAGCACATAAAAAACAGGACTTCTTTGCAATGCTGCAGTTAAAATTTCATCCTTGGAAAAAAATCCTGCAAAAGGAGGTATACCAGCAATTGCCAATGTTCCTATCAAGAAAGTAATATGAGTGATTGGCAAAAACTTTTTTAGTCCACCCATTCTGGTGATGTCTTGCTCATGATGCATGGCATGGATCACACTTCCAGCTCCCAAGAACAACAATGCTTTAAAGAATGCATGCGTCATCACATGAAAAACACCTGCAGTATAGGCACCTACACCCAATGCCATAAACATCAGTCCGAGTTGACTTACTGTTGAATAGGCAAGTACTTTTTTAATATCGTTTTGTTTCAATGCAATAGTTGCTGCAAGCAAGGCTGTTGCGATACCAATAGAGGCAACAACATCTTGTGTATGTGGGGCCAAAGAGTACATCACATTGCTTCTTGCAATCATGTAGATGCCGGCGGTAACCATTGTTGCAGCATGTATAAGCGCGGATACAGGTGTAGGTCCTGCCATCGCATCCGGCAACCAGGTATACAAAGGAATCTGCGCTGATTTTCCCATGGCTCCAACAAAGAGCAGCAGGGTGATACAGGTAATTACATAAATAGGGGCAGAGGCTACTTTGGGAAACAATTCAAGGTAGGATATGGTTCCAAATTGAGAGAGCATCCAGAAAATAGCCAATAGAAATCCCAGGTCGCCAATGCGATTCATCACAAACGCTTTTTTAGCAGCGTTGTTGTAATCATTATTTTTAAACCAATACCCAATCAACAAATAAGAACAAAGTCCAACACCTTCCCAGCCAATGAACATGATAACAAAGTTGGCACCGAGAATCAGCATTAACATGGAAAAAACAAACAGATTCAGGTACGCAAAATACCGTGCGAAGTGAGGAACAGTTTCTTCATGCATGTATGCGGACGAATAAACATGTATCAACGAGCCGATGCCTGTTATGATTAATAAGAAAAGAGCACTGAGTTGATCAACCTGAAATGCAAATTTAATATCAAGGATTCCTGCGTGAATGAAATCAAAATAGTTTATCACCTGAGGTACAAAACCCGGCGCCAAGGTTTCCCTGAACACAAGTACACTTAACAAAAAAGATGCAATCAACGTTCCGCATCCAACAACAGCAACCATGGCACGCGACAACATATTTCTTCCCAGTCCATTGATTAGAAAACCAATCAAGGGTAGAACTGGAATAAGAAAAACGAATTTATTCATATAAAAAATTAATGCTTATAAAGCATGATGATGAATCAATGTTTCAGTCTGTTCAAAAAATTGATATCCACTGAATGTATATTTCTGTACATCATTACGATGATTGCCAACCCCACAGTTACTTCAGCTGCGGCTACCACC
>CANJEF010000251.1 GCA_947472965.1 Sphingobacteriales bacterium | reverse complement strand
GTTAACCCTTGGTGCTTCCAATCCGGGTGCAATATCAAGGTCATAGATGAACATGTTTCTATTGCCGAGTGAATCAAGTTTTACAAATTCTTTTCCATCTGGCTTTGTTTTAAGATAAGGTAACTTTATTTCATCATGTGCAAGGTTCCACCAAACCCTGTTGATGCCTTGGTCTCCAGTGCCTGTAAGGCGTTGAATTGTATCCCCTTTTAGATTTAGTACAAATATTTGAGGTTTCAATTTCAGCGCTTCCGGTAAAAAATAATTGATTGATGCTCCATAAGGAGGGTTGCTGCCAGTTGACATGCTTTGTTCTGCATGTATGCCTGTTTTCATATTGAATCGGTATGCATTGCGTATGGGATACAACTCAATATTTTTTTTAGAAAGATCTTTTGTCCATGCCCTAATTGGACTAATATCATCCAGAATATAAAAGCCTCTTCCATATGTTGCAATGGCAAGGTCCTTGAAGTTTTTTTGGATTGCCAAATAATACACGGGAGCAGGCGGTAGGTTATTTTTAATTTGCATCCATTGTTTTCCATCGTCTGGACTCACATATAACCCATTGTCAGTACCTGCAAATAGTAATCCTTTCTGAGCGGGATCTTCCTTGATGCAATGAACAAAGGAACTGTTTGATGCCGGTATTGTTTTACCGATATCATTCCATGTTTTTCCAAAATCAGTTGTCTTGAAAATATAGGGTTTGAAATCTCCGAGCTGCTGGTAAACGATGCTGATATAGGCAGTGCCTGCATTAAAATTAGAAGCATCAATACTTCGGATGGTTCCCCATGGTGCAATGCCTTTGATATTGGCTGTTACATTTTTCCAGGAAATTCCCCCATCTGTAGTAACATTTATTTGTCCATCATTGCTGCCTGTCCACAATACGCCCTTTTGTATTGGTGATTCTGCCATCGCAAATAATGTACATCCATCAAATGTCATGAGGTTATCTGAATTCATTCCTCCTGAATTTTGTTGATGCGATTTTGTATTGGTAGTGAGGTCTGGACTCACGAGTTTCCAACTCATCCCAGCATCCGTTGTTTTGTGTACGAATTGACTTCCAATATATACTGCACCTTTTTCATGTTTAGAAACAACCATTGGAAAATTCCAATGCCATCTGAACTTCATGTCTGCTGGTGCCCATCCATAGCCAGCTTCAGGCCATGCACGGACGTCGTGTGATAATCCAGTGCGCATGTCAGTAACGTCGAGACCGCCATCATAGCATCCCGACCAAATAATATTGTTATTGAATGGATCCGGTTGTGCAAAACCACTTTCGCAACCGCCAACGCCTTCCCATAGACCAAGTGGTATGGAGCCTTGCATACTGATTGCCGAAGTTCTATAGGAATATCCATCTTGCCTATTGCCCATTACATGATATGGAATCATGTCATCAACAGCCACATGATACATTTGTGCAATAGGGAGGTTGATATTTTTCCAAGAGGTACCTCCTGTTGACGTCATGTTCATACAACCATCATGGGCAACCATGATGCGGTTTGCATTTGTTGGATCAAACCAGATATCATGATTGTCTCCACCAGGCTTGTAATTACCATTTCCGTTGAATGTTTTTCCACCATCAGTAGATTCCATGATGGTAACACAAATGGTATAAAGTTTATTTTCGTCTTGGGATGAAACGCGAACCCTTGTATAATAGGGAGCACGTTGTGCCATGGAATGACTTTCATAAATCAGTTTCCAGCTATCTCCACCATCAATTGATTTGTATAGTCCCGGTGACTTGTCTTCAACCAATGCATATATTGTTGATGGATTGCTTTGTGCAATATCAATAGATGTTTTGCCGATGGGATGTTCTATTCCTCCCGGCAATCCTTGTTGCATTGGTTGCCAGGTTTTACCACCATCTTTTGTTCTGTAGAACCCACTACCCGGTCCACCGCTATTAAGGTTCCATGTTTTTATATCAACCTGCCACATGGCAGCAACAAGGTTGTTGGGATCTTTCGGATTGATGGATAAGTCGCTGCAGCCGGTATTTTCATCAACAAATAAAATTCTATTCCATGTATTACCACCATCCGTTGTTTTATACACGCCACGTTCTTGTTGTGGCCCATTGGCATGTCCAAGTGCTGCAACATAAACTGTATTTGTATCTTTTGGATCAACAATCACCTTGCTAATGCGCACCGTTTCTTTCAGTCCCATATTTTTCCATGTCTTACCGGCATCTGTCGATTTATAAATTCCATTTCCGTTGGCATGGGCAGGGCGAATTAAAAATGTTTCTCCTGTGCCTGCCCAAACATGGTTATGGTTACCATCTGCAATGGCCAATGCACCAATGGATGAGTTGTCCATTTCATCAAAGATGGGTTTCCAGCTAATGCCACCATCGTTTGTTTTGAAAATCCCCCCTGAAGCAGCTCCAACATAGGATACGAGCGGATTTCCGGGTTCCCCTACGACTGCAATTGCCCGGTTGCCATCAGGACCAACAAAACGAAATGAAAGGTTTTTGAATGGGTCTTGCGAAGGGGTTTGTGCAAATAGCGTCGTCACAATGAAGAGGCAAGCAGATAGGATAATTTTTTTGTTCATGGCTATATCATGTTTATACATCAGTCATAAAACGAATGCCAATAATATCTTATGCATTCTTGAAGTCCGTCCCATTTAGCAAAAATAACTGACCGGTTTTGGTTTGTGTGAATTTTTCCAAAGGAATTTCTTCCTGTTTGATAAAGCCGCTGTTTGGTAGTGTTTTGTTAGCCACCATTTCCACCACGGCGGCAACAGAAGCCGCAGTAGTCCATGAAATAGCCCTCCATTCTTTCCCATCAACCTGGATTGGGTGGTAGGCAGCATAAAATTCTTCCCTGTAAATTTGGTCGCCTTTCCAGCCTTCAACAGCTGCATATACATAGACGACATCTTCTTTTACAGCTGGCTTTGCTTCTGTGAGAATCTGTTCAACCATTTCCCTTTTTTCTTTTAGTATCAATTCATACAAAAGAAACCGCATGAGTTTGGCATGTCCTCTGTAGCGGATGGTTTTGTAGTTGAGCGTATCCACTTTTCCTGCAAGTGTTTCGCACATGGTGCCTAGTCCGCCACTCGTTGAAAATGCTTCAAATTCTTGTCCACCGATGTTGATCATTTCAATGCCATCAAGTGAAGGAACCATTTTGCGTTGACCATTGTGAATCACTTCTGCATCATTGATGTATTCGTTGATCACACCGGCAGGGCTCCAGGTGAATGAATATCCGAGCAATCCATTGGGGTAGAGTGGGAGTGCGCCAACACGCAATTCCACATCCCTCAGTTTGGTAAATTTATTGTACAGGTTAGCACCAATGATACCGATATAACCGGGTGCCAGTCCGCATTGCGGTGCCATCACACCTTTTGAGGTCTTCGACATTTCTCTGATGGCGTTGGTGGTTGCTACATCTTCTGTGAGGTCAAAATAGTGAATGCCAAG
>CANJEF010000250.1 GCA_947472965.1 Sphingobacteriales bacterium | reverse complement strand
CGATGGGAATCAAATAAAATTTAAAATCATAAAAAAAGGGACCAAGATTTTGGTCCCTTTTTTTATGGCAAAATAGTAGAATTTTAAGTGGCTGAGTCCGCCGAATGGTCCAAATATTTTACATTTGTTGAAACCAATGCTGATTTTATTTCATGAAAAATTCAACCATCTATTATATTCCTTACAAGTTTCGCAAAACAGAGAACTTGCACATATTATTGTGGTTACTGAAAGACATTTGCTGGGCGCTAAACCTTAAATATCCTGCGCTCATCATGATCATCCCTACCCTGCTGGTTGCCGTAATGATAACCTATCAAACCAGAAAAATAATCAGTGAACTAACCCACAACCTTGCCATTGATTTTTGGATCACAGCAAACTGCACATGGATGGTAGGTGAATTTTTTCAATTGGATGAAACCTTATTTGGATTCTATGGCCTCAGACAACTATCAATCATACCATTTGCAATAGGATTGATCATATTGGCCTACTATTACCTATACCTTATCCACAAAAAGGATTTCAAGGAAAAGGTAAAACTACAAACAGAGGTTTTGCTTCAGGAAATCCAGGCCACGGAGAACAAGTAATCTTGTTCAAAATCCCTGCTAAGGATTATCTTTGTGCCCCCTAAAATCGATACCCTTTAAACAAGTCACTATGTTCAGATCACATACATGCGGAGAATTGAGGTTTGAGAATGTAGATTCACAAGTGACCCTGGCCGGATGGGTTCAAACCATGAGAAAATTTGGGTCCATTACATTTATTGACCTCAGGGACCGCTATGGTATTACCCAGGTGGTCATGAATGAAAGCTTAAATAGCCAATTGAGTGAAAATCCATTGGGCAGGGAATTTGTGTTGCAAGTGAAAGGAAAAGTGATTGAAAGAAGCAATAAAAATCCATCCATGGACACGGGTGATATAGAAATTGAGGTTACCGAATTCAGCATCTTGAACAAATCAGCTGTCCCTCCCTTTACCATCCAGGATGATACAGATGGTGGAGATGATATTAGAATGAAATACAGGTTTTTGGATCTGCGCAGGAATGCAGTAAAAAGAAACCTCGAGTTGCGCTACTCCGTTAACCGTGCTGCGAGAAATTATCTTCACGAAAAAGGATTCATGGATATTGAAACCCCTTTTTTGATAAAATCGACACCGGAAGGAGCGAGGGACTTTGTGGTTCCGTCAAGGATGAATCAAGGACAGTTTTATGCCTTGCCACAATCACCGCAAACATTCAAGCAGCTTCTTATGGTGAGTGGCTATGACAGGTATTATCAAATTGTAAAGTGCTTCAGGGATGAAGACTTGCGTGCAGATAGGCAACCGGAGTTCACACAAATTGATTGTGAAATGTCATTTGTTGAACAAGAGGATATTCTGAACATGTTTGAGGGTTTGATTAAACAAATTTTCGCAGATGTCAAAGGCATACAATATACTGATGATGTTGAAAGAATCACCTGGGAAGATGCCATGTGGCATTATGGAAATGATAAGCCCGATATTCGGTTTGGCATGAAGATTTGTACGCTCAAAAAACCTTCTTCAGTCTATACTTCAAAAGAAGACAATAGTAAATTGATTGCAGATGCAGGATTTGTGGTATTCGATTCAGCCGAGTCTGTCATGGCTATTTCTGTTGAAGGAGGTGCATCATTTACAAGAAAACAACTTGATGAACTAACTGAATGGGTTAAACGTCCTCAAATTGGCATGAAAGGACTTGCCTACATTCGATACAATGAGGATGGAACCCTAAAGAGCAGCGTAGATAAGTTCTATGGAGAAGACAGACTTAAGCAGATTGCTGATGCTGCAGGAGCAAAGCAAGGTGATATTATCATGATCCTTGCAGGTGCTGAAGAAAGAACCAGGAAAGCACTCAGCGAACTCAGGCTTGAACTTGGTGAACAACTTGGATTACGTAAAAAAGAAGAGTTCAAATTATTGTGGGTTCTTGATTTCCCACTCTTCGAATACAGTGAAGATGACAACCGCTGGGTTGCACGACATCATCCTTTCACCTCACCCAAGCCTGACCAGATCAAAACAATGATAGAAAACAACCCTGTCATTTCAGACGCTGCTAATTATTTGTCACACCCGTATGCTCAAATCAAGGCCAATGCGTATGACATGGTGTTGAACGGAAACGAAATTGGTGGTGGTTCTATCAGAATTTATCAACGTGAACTTCAAGAAAAAATGTTTGCGGCCCTTGGCATGAGCGATGAAGAGGCATTACATAAATTCGGATTCCTCTTGGGTGCATTTGAATATGGTGCTCCTCCCCATGGTGGTATTGCATTTGGATTTGACAGACTTTGTTCAATACTAGGTGGCAGTGAAAGCATACGCGACTTCATCGCATTCCCAAAAAACAATTCAGGCAGGGATGTGATGCTTGATGCGCCTTCAACCATTGATGATGTTCAATTGAAAGAACTTTCAATTGATATTAAACTTAAATCTTAAGTCTTTCGAATACTTGAGGCTTTTTATTGATGCGTTATTTTCTGCTCCATACTTCATAAATCTTGTCACCTTTGGAGCTCAATCCTGAATGATGCCAATCACCATCCTTGAGTTCAGCATTGAAACTAAGTGATGCACCCACACGTTGCGGATCCCTTGAAAAGAATTGGATTCTCTCGGTATATTTTCCATTTTCAAAAGAATATTCTCCACCCCCAGTCCCAAAAAATTCACCCGTTTCAGTATTTATTGCAACCCATTGAAAATGGCTGGCACTTAAAATCTTAATGGTCTTTCTTGCACCTGGCTTCATTGGAAACATATTACCATCTTGCTCACGTGCTGTAATTCTCCAGTTGCCAGATAATCCACCTGATGCATCATCAACTTTTTCCCACTGCGTTGAAATGTTCTCGGCGGGAAGTATGAGGATATTTTCGTTTGACTTCATTTCATAAGAAAATGTATTGCCCACTTCATTTTTATCAGACGTATTGAATTCGATTTTACCGGTTAATTTCCCTTGTTCAACCAATGCAGTTCCACCTCTTGTTCGAATAAATTTTTTTTCTTCAACATTAAAAGTGGATATGCTAAAATAACCATCAACAATGGTTAGATACTGAATGGCGGTATCAAGGTTTCTTTTCCAAGCCCCATGGAAAGATTGTGCGTATGATACGGTTTGCATAAAAAATAATATAAAAAATCCAATCAGTGTTTTCACTTTTTGTTTTTTGCTTTTTTATCTGGCGCAATTGTCTTTATCCGAATATTTCTGAATCGAACTACATCACCATGCCCAAGAAAACCAATATGTCCCGTCTTGTTCTTCAGCCCAGGATGTTCATTATGATCGGCAGTTCCATTTTTAGTAGCATCTTCAATATCACCATCCATAATTACATTGCCATTCAATATCACTTTAATTTTAGAACCCTTCACTATGACCTCTTGTTGATTCCATTCGCCGGTAGGTTTATGAAATCCCCTTTTAGAAGGAAT
>CANJEF010000249.1 GCA_947472965.1 Sphingobacteriales bacterium | reverse complement strand
TTTCCCATAAGTTGAATACGAGTGATTCGATGGCAACGTATGTCGAGCACATTGCCATGCAAGTTGCGAAGGCTGTTAATGGCTTTTCTATCAGCGAAACTGTTGAATCTTCATCCATAAAACTATTGGTTACTGGGGGAGGTGCATTTAATAAACAGCTGGCATCTAGAATCCAATATTACTTGGCACCATATAATGTAGAGGTTGATATTCCACTGCCGGTAATTGTAGAATACAAAGAAGCGCTTATTATGGCACTGCTAGGTGTATTAAGGTGGCGTGAAGAGGAAACGGTATTGTCTTCCGTTACAGGATCATCTCGAAACAGCATTGGAGGAGCACTCTGGATGGGAGCGCATTAAACTTATATTACCAAGAGCAAAATACCCGCTGCAATCATCAATATCAAGGCTGCAATACCCCAAAAATTTGACATCTTTTTATTGCAGTGTTCTCCCATGATCTTTTTGTTGTTGCTCACCAACAGTATAACAAAAATAATCAGCGGTGCTGTTAATCCATAAATAATTGCTGTGTACACCAAGGCCTTCACTGGCGAAAACCCCATGAAGTTTATTGACATGGCGATAAAAATGGATAATATCATGATGATATAAAATCCCTTGGCTTCATGAAATTTCTTGTTCAATCCCTCTTCCAAATCCAATGCCTCGCTAACCATGTAGGAAACTGAACCAGCAAGGACCGGAATGGCTAGCATACCCGTTCCTAGCACACCCACTGCAAATAATAGGTAAGTTAATTCTCCCGCTAACGGTCTTAGCGCGAGTGCAGCTTGTTCTACAGTTTCAATTTCCTTGATACCGCTTTCATGCAAAACAGTTCCTGTAGAAAGTATGATGAAATAAAATACCAGGTTGGAAAAAAAGATACCAGTCTTGATATCATTTCTCATTACATGAAATATTTTTTTATCTACAACAAGCTTTCTCTCTCTTACCTCTTCAACTTCAATGGACGTTTGCCAAAAAAATAGATAAGGTGATATGGTGGTTCCAAGGATTCCGATTATTATCAGTATATATTGTTGATCCCAAACCAAATGGGGCATAAAGGTTGCTTTTATTATTTTGCCCCAATGTTCCTCTGTAAGAAATGGAACGATAATGTAGCAAAGTAGCGAAAGGCAAAGCCATTTGAGATAGAATGCAATTTTTGCGTAGGGCAATACAACAATATAATACGAGATGAATAGTCCAATGGCTGTACTGAAAACAGTTGAGGGTATGGCAGGCACGAGGAGATTGGCTACAGCACCCATACCTGCTAGGTCAGCCCCAATATTTAAAACAATGGCCGCAAAACTAATCATGACAATGAATGCCACAAGCCATTTGGGATAAAAAGACTTGATGGTTCCAATTAGACCTTTTTTTGAAACCAATCCAATTCTTGCACACATTTCCTGCAGTGCCACCATCATCGGAAAAGTAAAAAGGGCTGTCCACAATGTATTCAATCCAAACTGCGCACCCGCCTGGGAATAAGTTGCAATACCAGATGGATCATCGTCACTGGCTCCTGTGATCAGCCCAGGGCCAAATATGTTTTTAATTTTTAAATAAATTGGTTTCACAATTCCTTGCATCGTCATGGTCTTTTATTAATTCAAATTAAAGTGTAAATATTTTTACTTTCATATTTATGAAAAGACATTAAATAAAAAAACCGGACCAATTGGTCCGGTTTTGAGAGATTTAGTAACCCCATTTTTTCATGATGTTAAGGTCTTCCTTGACACAATCTATTGGAAGTTTTCCCTGATAGGATTCTTGTTCAATTATGAAATGCTTTGTTCCCCACTTCCTTCCGAGATCAATAATCTCTTTCACAGGTACTACACCCACTCCAAGAATAGTTGACTCGAATTTTTCATGGCCTTCAGTTGCGGCAACTTCATCCTTCACGTGCATAGATTCAAAGCGACCAGGATGTTTCTTCATTACATCAAGGGCTTTGGCTCCTCCGTTAATCATATTGCCAATGTCTAATTGCTGCATCACCAATTTGGGATCAGTTTCATTCAAAATGATGTCAAACAATGTTTGGCCTTCAAGCGACTCACTGAATTCAAAGTCGTGGTTATGATACCCGAACTTCATGCCGGATTTGTTGCAAAGCTCACCCGACTTGTTGAATAATTCAAGAAATGATTTAAGCTCGCTTAGGTTTTTTCTTTTACCCTCTTCAAGCCAAGGACTGATCACAAACATTTGTCCTACTACTGCAGCATCCTCAACTGTGTATTTCCACGCATCTGTAAAATCTTTTTTTGAACTATCCCAATGTTGGGATGTCATTACAGTATGACCACTTGGCATTTTAAGTCCAAGATCATCAAGAATTTTTCTGAATTCTTTTGGGGTCCAACCGTAAAATTTCCGGCCTACATAATTTGCATGTTCAACATGCTTGTAACCCATGGCGGCTAATTTTTGTAGCGTTCCCATTGGATCGGCCTTCATTTCACTCCTGATGGAATAAAGTTGAATGCCGGTAAGTTCTCCTTTTGCAGGCATTGCAAAAAGTTTTCCTCCAAATAAGGCTGTGCCTGCCAGGGCCAGTGAAGTGCTTTGAATAAATTTTCTTCTAGACTGGTTCATATAGCTTTTTTTTGTTGTTAAGCAATACGTTAAGTTAGTGAAATAAGTGTATGCAGACAAGAATTGCTTAGAGAAATTCTGCTGTTCTGCTTCCTTTACAGGCTTTGAGTTTTTTTGGTTCACCGGCAAACACAAGATTGCCTCCTTGGTCACCTGCCTCGGGCCCAAGTTCAATGGCCCAATCAGCTGATTTGATTACATCAACATTGTGTTCAATAACAATGATGGTATGCCCTTGGGCAATAAGTGCATTAAAAGAAGCAAGTAATTTTTTGATATCATGAAAATGGAGCCCTGTCGTTGGCTCATCAAAGATGAACAGGATATGTCCTTGGTTACTTTTGCTTTTTCCAAGAAAACTTGCAAGTTTAACCCGCTGTGCCTCACCTCCAGAAAGTGTATTGCTAGACTGTCCAAGTTTTACATAACCTAATCCCACATTACTCAGGGGTTTCAAGCGGGTTGCAATATCCTTTTCTTCACTGAAAAATTCAATGGCCTCATCAACACTAAGTTCTAGGATGTCATAAATGCTCTTGTTTTTGTATTGTACCTCCAACACATCTTCCTTGAATTTTTTTCCACCACAACTTTCACAGGTCAAATGAACATCGGCAAGAAATTGCATTTCCACCGTTTGTTCTCCTTCGCCTTTGCACAAGTCGCATCTTCCACCATCAACATTGAATGAAAAGTGTTTTGGTTGGTAGCCTCTTATTTTGCTTAAGTTTTGAGAGGAATAGAGGTCTCGCACTGCATCCCATGCTTTGATATAGGTTACAGGATTGCTTCTGGATGATTTTCCAATGGGATTCTGGTCAATCATCTCCATCTGTTGGATTAAATCCATATCTCCGGAAATCCCCTTGTGCAACCCCGCCTTATCTGATAAACCAGTTAAGT
>CANJEF010000248.1 GCA_947472965.1 Sphingobacteriales bacterium | reverse complement strand
TCTGGCCAACAAGCAGCCTCCATATAAAAGAGTGGTTGATACACAAAAATGCCTCAGGGTTAGTGGGAAACACAATGATCTTGAAGAAGTTGGTGTTGATACCTATCACCATACCATGTTTGAGATGCTAGGTAATTGGAGCTTTGGTGATTACTTTAAGGAAGAGGCATTGACATGGAGTTGGGAGCTGCTCACTGAAGTGTATAAAATTCCTAAAGACAGGCTCTATGCTTCTGTTTTTGAGGGCGATGAAAAGGAAAATCTTCCTCCATCCACAGTTGCCTTGCGTATTTGGAAAACACTGATACCTGAAGATCATATCGTTTTAGGAAACAAAAAGGATAATTTCTGGGAGATGGGGGAAACAGGACCTTGTGGACCTTGCAGTGAGATACATGTGGATTGCAGATCCGATGAAGAAAGAAAAAAAATTCCGGGTCGATCGCTAATAAACAAGGATCATCCCCAGGTGATAGAAATCTGGAACAATGTTTTCATGCAGTATAACAGGCTAAAGGATGGAACGCTTGAACCGCTTTCTTCAACGCATGTTGATACGGGTATGGGACTGGAGCGTTTGGTGCGTGTCATTCAAGGGAAGGCATCGAATTATGACACAGATATCTTCACTGGCACCATATATGAAACGGAAAAAATTTGTGGCAAAAAATATACTACAGGTGATTCAAAGCAGGATGTTGCTTTTCGAGTAATTGCAGATCATATCCGTGCAATCGCATTTACCATTTCTGATGGTCAGCTTCCCTCCAATACAGGTGCTGGCTATGTAATACGCAGAATACTTAGAAGGGCAGTGAGGTACTATTATTCATATCTCGAAATGAACGAACCGATGCTGCATCTCTTATTGCCTGGCCTGGCCAATCAATTCAAAGATGTGTTTCCCGAATTGAATGCGCAGCTGGGCTTTGTTTCAAAAGTGGTAAAAGAGGAAGAGGAATCATTCCTTCGCACGTTGGGGAAGGGTTTAAAAAAGATTGATGACATTATTCTTGCTTCAAAATCTACAGGTGTCGTTGAAGGTGCCGCCGCTTTTGAATTATATGATACCTATGGATTTCCTGTTGATCTCACAAGGTTGATTTCAGCTGAAAATGGTATCGAGGTTGATGAAGAAGGTTTTGAACGGGAAATGCAAACACAAAAAAAGCGAAGCAGGGCTGCCACAACATCTGATGTTGATGATTGGATTATTGTAGAGCAAAAGGGAACCCCTGCTCTGAAGGATGGCACGTTGGTTTCTTCGAGCATGTTCATCGGATATCAAAACCTTGAATCGGATTCAAGTCTGCTGCGCTATAGAAAAGTAACTTCAAAGACTGAAGTGATGTACCAACTGGTACTGGATAAAACCCCTTTTTATGCTGAAAGTGGTGGACAAATTGGTGATACGGGGTTCATTACAATTGGTGGTAAAGACTTTGAAGTTGTAAGTACAAAAAAGGAGAACGATCTTATTGTTCATACCGTGAATACCTTACCTGAAACAATTACACCATCTGTAAAGGCAAGGGTAAATATTGAAAGAAGAAAACAAATAACCTTGCATCATACCTGCACACATCTTTTGCATGCCGCACTCAGGAAAGTGTTGGGTGAACATGTTGCACAAAAAGGGTCACTTGTAAATGAAAATGGCCTCCGATTTGATTTCTCTCATTTTTCTAAAATGAGCGATGATGAATTGTTTGCAGTAAACGAACTGATCAATCAAAAAATCAGGGAAAATATTCCGGTAGTAATCAAAGAAATGCAGAAGGATGAAGCTATAAAACTCGGAGCCATGGCTCTGTTTGGAGAGAAATATGGTGATACTGTAAGGGTTGTTGTTATGGATCCCACCTACTCAATTGAACTTTGCGGCGGAACGCATGTTGCCACTACTGCTGAACTTGGGCATTGCATTATTACCAGCGAATCCAGTGTGGCCTCCGGCGTAAGACGTATAGAGGCAGTCTGTGGAATTGCGGCTGATAAAAAAAATACAGATGATCAGGAATTGTTGAAACAGGTACATGAGCTTTTCAAGAACCCGCGCGATATTATCAAAGCCATTGAACATACAATGGAAGAAAATTCAAGCCTTAAAAAAAGGCTCGATCAAACGGAGCATAAGCTTACTGTTTTTATGCAGAAGGAACTCATTTCCGGTGCAGAACAAATAAAGGGTATAAATTTCATCGGTAAAGTTGTTGAACTTTCATCGTCTGATCTCTTGAAAAAAACCTGTAATGAATTGCGTAATTCATTTGCCAATACCATTGTGGTATTGGGCGCTGTCATTGACGGAAAAGCTTCCTTGGCACTGGGATTGTCTGATAAACTGTCTGTTGATATGGAGCTCGATGCCGTGGGAATGATTAAAACCCTGGTAGCTCCTCTCATCAAGGGCGGCGGTGGAGGTCAGAAACTACTGGCCACTGCAGGAGGGCAACATCCAGCGGGCTTGGAAGATGCAATCAAAGCAGTTAGGAAATCCATTTCCTAATACCAGTCATCCATTTTAACATTTTTTCTATTCTATGATAGAAATTCAATGTATAGATTGCAGCATCAATAAATCTATACATATGCATACCAGTAAGCTTTTTCTATTATCGACCATTTTTATAATCTGCTTCGCAAATAAAATTGTTGCACAGGAAAATCAGTCTGGAAAAAACCAGAAAAAAGAGATTATCATCCGTCAAGGTTCTGATTCAACCCAAAAAATGGTTGTAATCGTTAATGGTGAAAGGGTTACGGTAAATGGTAAAGAGTACACTGGAGATGAAAAAAATGAATTCATCATCAAGAGAAGAAAAAATGGTATGACCGCACCGGATGTATTCATGATGGAAGACATGCCAGCTATTTTTGAGTTTGAAGAAAATGATGACAATGGTCAGGCTAGCCTAGGAGTATTGGCTGGAAAGGATGACAAAGGGGCTGTTATCTTGGAAGTGCTTCCAGGATCAGCAGCTGATAAGGCAGGTTTAAAGCAGAATGATGTAATTGTATCCATCTCCGGTAAAAAAATTATTGGCCCAGAAGAACTTTCTGAAACCATCAAGATAAAAAAGCCAACTGATAAGGTTGAAATTGTGTACTTACGTGAAGGTAAAACCAAATCAACCTCTGCAATATTGGAAACACGTAAATCGCTCTCAAAATCTTCTTTGCAAAGCCCAAGATCCAGGAACCGGGAAATATTTATTGAGGAGATGATTGAAAATGGAATCGAAGAAAATGGACAGCCTGCTGATTTACGCAATGCCCATCCACGTCTTGGACTTGAAATTCAAGAAACCGAGGATGAGACTGGAGTAAGAATTATTGATGTTACATCAGGCTCTGTCGGTGAGAAGAGCGGTTTGAAAAAAGGAGATATTGTGTTGTCAATTGATGAACAAAAGATAACAAGTGTGGCTGATGCAAAGTCAGCAACAAGACAGAAAAACCCTGCTATGAATTTCAATATACTTAGGGAGGGGAAGCCTATTCTTCTGGAAGTAAAAATGCCTAAGATCTTGAAAAAAGC
>CANJEF010000247.1 GCA_947472965.1 Sphingobacteriales bacterium | reverse complement strand
TTTGACTTATATCAAAACCGATACCATTTCATTTACAACAAAAAAAGAGTCTGAATATGGAAGCCTTAGCTTCAAAGTGATGAACTTTGATTCCTCTCTGCATCCACTATTGATTTTCCGACAATCCGGTGAAATTATTTTTAAAAAAGAGCTTGGAAAAGAAAATCAACTGATCAAATTAGTGGTCCCGGGCGAATATGATATTGAAACACTGTTTGACCTAAACATGAACGGAAAATGGGACACTGGTGATTATTGGAAAAGAAAGCAGCCAGAAAGGATTATACCTCGAAGAGAGAAATTTGTAATCAAGGCAAACTTTAACAATGAGATTTCAATTGATATAAAAGAAATTCAAAAAGAAAAAAACTAGAAAGTTATTATTGAGAAAACACTAGTTGGCTGCATGTCAAAATTTAAAAAAAATATTTTACACCTCCGGTATAACAGCATATAATCTGATGAACCTATCCTCAAACTTACTTGAAGCCGCCGTGAGGGAATTCTCCAAATTACCAGGAATTGGCAAAAAAACTGCATTGCGACTCGTACTACACTTGCTGAAGCAGGACACCAATGATGTGAAGCAATTCAGCGAAACGATTTCACAAATGCGAACAGATATCAAATTCTGTTCACGCTGCTTCAACATCTCCGATAATGCATTGTGCACTATCTGTACAAACCCTTCAAGAAAAAAGGAAATTATTTGTGTAGTTGAGAATATCCGGGATGTAATTGCCATTGAAACAACAGAACAATTCAATGGACTTTACCATGTATTGGGTGGCGTGATCTCACCACTTGATGCAATTGGACCGGATCAACTAACCATCGAACCGCTTATAAAGCGTGTTGAAAATGAAGAGGTTAAAGAACTCGTTTTTGCACTCAACCCCACCATTCAAGGTGATACCACCATATATTACATTAGAAAGAAAATCGCTGGGAAAGAAGTGAAATTTACCACCATAGCCAGGGGTATCTCATTTGGCGGGGAGCTTGAATATGCAGACGAGATGACCTTGGCCAAAAGTATTCGAAATAGGTTACCGGTTGATAGCTATATTCAATAAGGCATCAGAATGAGTCAATTCGTCCTATAATTTTCAACAATCTAAATGCACCCAAGTACCACAATAAAGACTGCCCAATATCCTTTTAGAAAGATACTAATTTCATAGACAAGAATTGAAACTTTATCACCTCTTTACGGCTTCGTTTATTGCCTCTCAGCGCCTTTTTTACTACCTTCGCAACGCATAAAATATGAGAGACATACAAGCATTGCTCAAAGAAAGAATACTGGTAATAGATGGAGCCATGGGTACCATGATTCAGCGCCATAAACTCACTGAAGCTGATTACCGTGGATCCAAGTTTGCTGACTGGTCATCGGACCTCAAAGGGAACAATGACCTTTTATCGATTACCCAACCAAAGATCATACAAGAGATTCATTTTCAATACCTGGAAGCGGGTGCGGATATTATCGAAACCAATACCTTCAATTCGCAGTCCGTATCAATGGCCGACTACAATATGAGTCACCTTGCTTATGAAATAAACCTCGCTTCTGCAAAGTGCGCCAAGGATGCCGTTAAAGAGTACCTAACAAAATATCCTGAAAGAGAAAAACAGGGAGGACCTTTCGTTGCTGGTGCAATTGGCCCCATGAATAAAACCCTTTCACTCTCTCCAGATGTAAATAATCCAGGTTTCAGGTCCATCAGTTTCGATGAAGTGGCAGATGCCTATTATGAACAGGTGGAAGCATTGGTAGAAGGCGGGGTAGATTTACTGCTCATAGAAACTATTTTTGATACCTTGAATGCGAAGGCAGCCATCTATGCAATAAAAAAATATTTCCGCGACAACAACCAACAAGAACTTCCACTGATGATCAGCGGAACAATTACAGATGCCTCAGGCAGAACATTAAGCGGACAAACATTGGAGGCTTTCTATACAAGTGTTGAACATGCGAAACCAATTAGCATTGGGTTAAATTGTGCACTAGGTGCTAACCAAATGCGCCCACATATTGAAGAACTGTCTCAAATAGCTTCATGTTATACTTCAGCCTATCCAAATGCAGGGCTTCCAAATGCCATGGGTGAGTACGACGAATCGCCTGAAGAAACTGCACACTTTTTGGAAGATTGGGCCAAAGAGGGATTTGTCAATATTGTTGGCGGCTGCTGCGGTACTACCCCCGACCATATTCGCCATATCGCAGAGCAAGTAAAAAAAATAAAACCAAGACCATGCCCGGTAATGGACTCCGAAGCATGAACGATTCAAAAATGATAAAAACCCTACATATAAAACCATACATGAGACTGTCGGGCCTTGAACCATTGGTGATAAGACCCGAAACGAATTTCGTGAATGTGGGAGAAAGAACAAATGTTACTGGATCTAAAAAATTTGCAAACCTCATCAGGGAAGAATTATTTGAAGAAGCCCTTGTGGTAGCCAGACAACAGGTTGAGAGTGGTGCACAAGTGTTAGACGTGAATATGGATGATGCCCTATTGGATGGCGAAAAAGCAATGGTAACTTATTTGAACCTGTTGCAAAGCGAACCGGATATTGCCAGGATTCCCATCATGATTGATTCTTCAAAATTTTCAATCATTCATGCAGGCTTGAAATGTGTACAGGGAAAATGTATTGTTAATTCCATCTCGCTAAAAGAAGGAGAAGAAAAATTTATTGAGCATGCAACCATATGCAGAAGCTTTGGTGCTGCTGTTATTGTAATGGCATTTGATGAAGAGGGACAGGCCGATAATCTTGAAAGAAGAATTAAAATAGCAGAAAGGGCCTATAATATATTAACAAAAAAAATAGGGTTTCCCTCATCAGACATCATTTTTGACCTCAACGTTTTTGCTGTTGCAACGGGTTTAGAAGAACACAACAACTATGGGGTTGATTTTATTGAAGCAACAAGAAGCATTAAACAGAAATATCCTCTCGTGAAAATTTCAGGAGGCGTAAGCAACCTTTCATTTTCATTTCGGGGTAATGAGCATGTACGAGAAGCGATGCATTCCGTATTCCTTTACCATGCAATCAAAGCTGGCATGGATATGGGTATCGTAAATGCGGGACAATTGGTTGTTTATGACGAGATTGATCCTGTTCTTAGGAATTTATGTGAAGATGTAATATTAAATAGGGAAAATGATGATAACCAAGCTACTGAAAAACTGATCGTATTTGCCGAGTCGGTGAAGGCGAAAGGCAAAGTGCAGGTTAGAAATGAAGAGTGGAGAGAATTAAGTGTAGAAGAAAGGTTGAAGCATGCACTGATTAATGGCATCACCGAATTCATTGAACTCGATACAGAAGAAGCGAGGCAGAAGTACCCAAAGCCACTGGATGTGATTGAAGGTCCCTTGATGGATGGAATGAATGCCGTTGGTGATCTTTTTGGCATTGGTAAGATGTTCTTGCCACAGGTGGTTAAAAGCGCAAGGGTAATGAAAAAAAGTGTTGCAGTACTTACTCCTTTTATCGAAGAGGGGAAACAGCA
>CANJEF010000246.1 GCA_947472965.1 Sphingobacteriales bacterium | reverse complement strand
TGCTGAAACTGATGCTGCTAAAAAAGCTAAAGCAGCTCCACCAAAGCGCCGTGTACCATCAGCTGGTCCTGGCGGAAGAAAACCTATTCAAAAGAAGTAGTAGAAATTTTTTAAATAACAAATTAATATAGTGTCCTGGATCAAATTTGATCTCAGAACCGGAGGTATCAATATGTCAACTGTTACAATAACCGCCGCGGATATCAATAAACTTCGTCAGATGACGGGTGCTGGCATGATGGATTGCAGAAAAGCATTGACTGAAAACAATGGCGATATCGAAGCTGCTATTGATTGGCTTAGAAAAAAAGGACAAAAAGTTGCTGCACTAAGGGGCGATCGTGATGCAAAGGAAGGTGTAGTATTGGCCAAGACCACTTCTGATAACAAAACTGGAATCACCTTGTGCTTGAGTTCAGAAACAGATTTCGTGAGCAAAAATGAAGAGTTTATTGCATTTGCTCAAAGTATTATGGATGCTGCCATTGCAAACAATATTAAATCTGTTGAAGAATTGAACGAAGTTCAAATCAATGGTGCAAAAATTGCTGATTTGATTAATGATAAGTTGGCAAGTATTGGCGAGAAAATTGGCGTTTCAAAATTTGCAAGAATTGATGCTGAATATGTATCTTCTTATATTCATGGCGCAAACAGGATGGGTGTATTGGTTGGATTGAATAAAGTTCACGCAGAAGTTGGAAAAGATATTGCCATGCAAATCGCTGCCATGAATCCTGTGGCGGTTGATTCATCTTCTGTTTCATCTGAAGTGGTGGATAGAGAAAGGGCCATTATTGTCGACCTAATAAAAAATGATCCAAAAATGCAGGGTAAGCCTGATGAAATGATAAACAAAATTGCCGAGGGTAAGTTGAATTCTTTCTTCAAGGAAAGTACACTTATGGCCCAGGCATTTGTAAAGGATAGTGGCATGTCTGTGGCTGATTATATCAAGTCAAAAGACAGTGATTTGAAGGTTCTTTCCTTCAAGCGTGTTGCATTAGGTTAGCATATAATAACATAAAATCATCAGTATATAAAAGGGCCGATTCAGGCCCTTTTATTATGCGCTAAAGTGAACGCTCTATATATTTATGATCCATCGTATATTCGCATTATGCAACCAGTATTTAAACGCGTTCTTCTCAAGCTCTCCGGTGAATCCCTCATGGGGGAAAACAGTTTTGGTATTGATCCATCCATGGTAAGCCGATATGCGGTGGAAATCAAAAGCATCGTTGATCTCGGTGTGGAAGTTGCAATTGTTATTGGAGGTGGTAATATTTACCGTGGCATGAATGAGTCTGAAACTGGTATTGAGAGGGCCCATGGAGACTATATGGGTATGTTAGCAACCGTTATAAATGCGATGGCCATTCAGGCTATGCTAGAAAAGCAAGGCATGTATACCCGTTTGTTGAGTGCCATCAAAATGGAACAGGTTGCGGAGCCTTATGTAAGAAGAAGAGCTATAAGACACCTAGAAAAAAACAGGGTTGTTATATTTGGCGCCGGAACAGGCAATCCATATTTTACCACAGATACCGCAGGTTCTTTGCGAGCAATTGAAATTGGCGCTGATGTTATTTTGAAAGGCACCAGGGTTAATGGAATCTACACGGCTGATCCGGAGAAAGATCCTACAGCCATTAAATTTGAAGAGATGTCATTCAAGGAGTGCATTGATATGAATTTAAAAATCATGGATATGACTGCTTTCACACTTTGCATGGAGAACAATTTACCAATCATCGTTTTTGACATGAATGAGAAAGGTAATTTGAAGCGCTTGGTAATGGGCGAAAAGGTAGGAACGCTTGTAAAATAGCCATACCTCTCGGCATGGAGCATTTAATATATTGCCCAGCAATGGTAACATTATATAGTATTATTAATGTTCAATTTACAAGATCGAGTTTTGTCTAGGCTTCTCTCTTATCTATAATCTTCTAAAATAGTTTCAATACATGAATATATCATCTATTCGAAGAGAGTATCAACTTAAGTCACTTTCTGAACAGGATGTCACATCAGATCCTATCAAACAATTTTCCATTTGGTGGGATGAAGCAGTATCTGCAGAAATTGACGAAGTAAATGCAATGACATTGTCCACTGTAAAGAGTGATGGAATACCTGCATCAAGGATTGTTTTGTTGAAAGGATATGATGAGAGGGGTTTTGTATTTTATACGAATTACGAAAGCAATAAGGGAAAACAAATCAGCGAAAATCCATCCGTATCATTGTTGTTCTTTTGGAAAGAAGTAGAACGACAGGTTCGTATTCAAGGTATTTGCGAGCGGGTTTCTGCAGAGGAAAGTGATGCCTATTTTTACAGCAGGCCCCTTGGTAGTCAGCTTGGGGCATGGGCTTCACCGCAAAGCCAGGTTATAGAAACAAGGGCGATTCTTGAATCCAAGGCTGCAGAATTAGAATTGCAATATAGGGATGTGAAAATACCAAGGCCACCACATTGGGGTGGGTTAAGGGTTATGCCAATAGAATTAGAGTTTTGGCAAGGTCGCAATAATAGATTGCATGACCGGATTGTATACACTAAAACGCCAACCGAAAATTGGGAAATTAAAAGGTTGGCGCCTTGACTTTTTAGATAGTAAAAATCAGAACACTGCAAAATTGATATTAGTTTGCTGCGGGAAAATTTTACAAATTTGAATTGTGTAAAATTTTAGTAGTTCAACCACATCCGAAAAACTAATAGCTGTTTTTAAATTAGGCTTTTGGCGGTATCGCCTTCTTACTTGTTTTCGCTTTTCTAGATTTTCCGAATGATCCTTTGAAAATCTTCCCTTTCTTTGTTTTTTTGTCACCTCTTCCCATAATTGTATTTTTTTATTTTTCAGAAAAAAAAAGCAAGACACAAGTGCGTCTTGCTTTTCTAATTTTTTGATAGTGGTCAGATCTTAGATGATAATTCCTTACCAGCTTTGAACTTCGCAACTTTTTTTGCTTTGATTTTGATTACGGCACCAGTTTGTGGATTGCGACCATTGCGCGCAGCCCTTTTAGTTACTGAGAAAGTACCAAATCCAACAAGAGTTACCTTGCCACCACCTTTAAGTGTTTTTGTAACCGCACCTATGAATGAATCTAGGGTTGCGTTGGCTTGGGTTTTTGTGATTCCTGCATCGTCTGCAAGCTTTGCGATCAATTCAGCCTTGTTCATAATGTAAAATTTAATTGGTTTGTGTTTACAAATTTAACCGCTTTTTGTTATTGAAAAACTTTTTTACGATTTTTTATTTTTCCATTAAAATCAGGCCAGCACTGCATTTTATTGGATAAAAAAATGCCTCGGAAATGGTGGCTGTCACTAAAATGCCGTGAAACGCAGTACAGGACAAGGGTTTATTAAAGTATTCCCTTTTTTGATGTTTGATTTTTGGTCAAATAACTGTAAAAAGCTCAGATTTTGCGCATTATTTAGCTACCATTAATTTTCCACAGTTATTGCACAATACGCATTAGTGTCCTAAATGCAATCACTTGTTCACCCCACTGTTGTGTAGCCTTTAAACGCAGGCC
>CANJEF010000245.1 GCA_947472965.1 Sphingobacteriales bacterium | reverse complement strand
CCTGATCTTGAACTTTGGCAGGGTGCTGTAGAGCGCGTGTCTCGAGCAGGCATAAAAGACATCGGATTGATCCACCGTGGATTTTCATCTTATGGAAACACAGAATTTAGAAATGCCCCAATGTGGCATTTGGCTATTGAAATGAAAAGGCGGATGCCGGGTATGCCAATTATTAATGATCCATCTCATATTTGCGGAAGAAGGGATATTCTTTTGTCAACTGCACAAAAGGCCATCGATCTTGATTTTGATGGACTGATGATTGAAAGCCATATTGATCCGGATAATGCTTGGAGTGATGCCAAACAACAGATTACTCCAGAACGCTTGGCAGAAATGTTGGATGAAATTATTTGGAGAAGGGAAGATGTGCAATCAGAGACTTTTCATCTTGCGCTTGATAAATTAAGAGAGCAAATTAATCATATAGATGATGAGTTGATGCAGCTTATTTCGCAACGTATGGGAATCGCAGAAAAAATTGGAGCATACAAGAAAAATAATAATGTTACGATTCTTCAATCTTCTAGATGGAATGAGATACTCGAAAAGTCAATAAACAAAGCGGCTAAATTAAACCTGAGCGAAGATTTTGTTACCAAATATATGGATGCAATTCACATGGAAAGTATCAATAGGCAGAATAAGGTGATGAACGATTGAGTTGAATTCACATTTTTTATTATGATATGGTACATGTTTTTCTTTATGTTCATGTAATCTGGTCAACACGAAATCGTGAACAGCTGTTGGTGCGACCTGTGAGGTTTGTGTTTTTTGCACAGCTAAAGAAGCAAGCTGAAGAAAAAGGGATCAGGATCTTGGAAGTAAATGGAGGGGCTGATCATATTCATCTTCTTTTGCAACTGCATCCTGCCCAAAATCTTTCACAATCTATGAGGCAACTAAGAATTGATGCCGAAGAGTGGTTAAATGGCACTCAGTTGTTAAAAGGAAATTTTGAATGGTCTGATGAGATTATTGCATATTCAGTTAGCCCGGGTGCATTACAGCAGGTTACAGAATTCATCACAAAGCAAGAGGAGTATCATCAAACAAGAACATTTGAAACAGAGATAGAAGTATTCATGAAGGCAATCAAGTAAAGTATTCAAAAAAGCACAATGAAAAAATCAAGGTATATCTTTTCTGCATCAACAGTGGATTGTTATGTGGATGCTGATTTCGCAGAACTTGATAAGGTGGTTGATAGAGCGAATACGATCATCATTACTGATGAACATATTTTCACTTGTCATAAACGAAGATTTAAAAATTGGAATGTCATCACCTTGAAGCCTGGAGAAGAATACAAGGTGCAGGCAACCGTTGATGCAGTGATTGCTCAATTGATTGAATTTAGCGCTGACCGACAAACTACCCTTGTAGGGGTTGGTGGCGGGGTGATAACCGACTTAACCGGCTACATCGCATCGATTTACATGAGAGGTATTCGGTTTGGGTTTGTGCCTACAACTTTATTGGCTATGGTTGATGCTTCCATTGGAGGCAAAAATGGGATTGATGTAGGGGAGTATAAAAATATGGTTGGGGTAATTAGACAGCCTTCATTTTTATTTTATGACCTTGCCTTTTTAAAAAGTCTTCCACCGCTTGAATGGTCAAATGGATTTGCTGAAATAATAAAGCATGCATGTATCCTGGATAAGAATTTATTCTTACTACTTGAAAAGAATTCTTTGGGAAAGGTGAAAAAGGACAAGAAGCTTCTTCAGGATATTGTATTGAAAAATATCAAAATAAAAGTAGGTGTTGTCAAGGAAGATGAGTTTGAGATTGGGAAACGGAAGCTTCTAAACTTTGGACATACTGTTGGGCATGCCCTTGAAACCCAATATGAATTAACGCATGGTCAAGCTGTCTCCTTGGGAATGGTATTTGCTGCATGGGTTTCAGCGAAGCATCTTGGATTTAAGGATGCGGAGCGGATTGAAAAAGTCTTACTTCAATATAAGCTTCCTATACGAGCTACATTTGATGTAAATAAAGTTTTTAAAATACTGAAAATGGATAAGAAGCGTGTGAATACTAAAATGAATTATATCATGCTTCAGAATGTGGGCAAAGGAATCATCAAGCCACTTGAAGTTAATGACTTGCTTAAAGAGCTTACTGAATATAATAAAATAAACAAGTCCTGAATAACCATGAGAGCAATTGTTAATCCTTCAATAATAAATGGGAGTATCTCCGCTCCACGGTCGAAGAGTGATATGCAAAGGGCCTGTGCAGCTGCTTTGCTTCATAACGGAATAACACATATTCATTCACCTGGTAATAGCAATGATGATCTTGCAGCATTGGATGTGATTCAAAAACTGGGTGCAACTATAAAGAATGGGGATCATGAAATTATAATTAAGAGTATGGGGGTTAACCCAATCAATAATGAAATCAATTGTGGTGAGAGCGGATTGGGCATCAGAATGTTTACACCTATCGCTTCGCTAAGTAATCAGAAACTGAAGATTAACGGGACAGGGTCCTTGTTAAAAAGGCCCATGGATTTTTTTGATGAGATATTCCCACAGCTAGGAATCTCCATTTCTTCATCTGAAGGCAAGCTTCCAATAGAAATACAAGGGCCACTTCTACCTGCATCCATTGATGTTGATGGAAGTCTGAGTTCACAGTTTTTAACTGGACTTCTAATGGCTTATTCTGCTTCAAATGCGACGAATGTTGTTATCAATGTGCACGACTTAAAAAGTAAGCCTTATATTGATATGACTTTAAAAATCTTGAAATCATTTGGTATGAAACAGCCACTTGTTTCATCATATCAACAGTTTTCTTTTTTAGAATCAATATCTACCGATTCGACAGATCCAATTCATTATTCCATTGAGGGTGATTGGAGTGGTGCAGCATTTTTATTTGTTGCAGGAGCAATCTCGGGGAAGATTATTATTGAAGGTATGAAATCTGATTCTCCCCAAGCGGATAGAAAAATATTAGAGGCGATACATGATGCTGGGGCTTTGGTTGAAATCATCGATGATAAATATGTTGTGTCGCCTTCTAAATTATTTCCATTCAATTTTGATGCTACTGAATGTCCAGATCTTTTTCCTCCATTGGTTGCACTGGCATCATATTGCAGTGGAGTAACTGAAATAACCGGTGCAAACAGGTTAACACACAAGGAAAGTAATAGGGCTTTAACTTTACAAGAGGTTTTTGGTAAGATGGGTGTGAAGATAGAGTTGGATGGAGATATAATGCTTGTGCATGGGGGTAGTAAAATTTTATCTGCTCATGTTCATTCGCACCATGATCACCGAATTGCAATGGCAGCAACGGTTGCAGCAATGGGGGCTGATGGACCAATATCGATTGATGATGCGGAAGCTATTGATAAGTCGTATCCGGATTTTTATCGGCATATGATTTCCTTGGGAGCCAGTATAATTTTGGAAACGAATTAAAGAATTTTTATGAACCATTTTGGAAAGCAGTTTTCAGTATCTATTTTTGGTGAATCCCATGGCGAAAGTGTAGGAGTAGTAATCGACGGATGCCCCGCTGGAATGCT
>CANJEF010000244.1 GCA_947472965.1 Sphingobacteriales bacterium | reverse complement strand
TCCAACAGTCTTTCAAGGGCGATGATTTCAATGTATACAGGGCTTTGCGGATGATAAATCCTTCACCTTATCTTTTCTATTTTGATTATGGGGAATACAAGCTGATGGGATCCTCTCCTGAAAGCCAATTGATTATAAATAATGGTAAGGCCATTGTACATCCTATTGCTGGTACTTTCAAGAGAACCGGTGATGATGAAGTGGATAGAAAAGAAGCAGAACGCTTGTTGAAAGATCCGAAAGAAAATGCTGAACATGTTATGCTTGTTGATCTTGCTCGTAATGATTTAAGCCGTGTATGCGATCATGTGAGTGTTTCCAATTACAGACAAGTAAAATACTTTTCTCATGTAATTCACCTTGTGAGTGAGGTTGTTGCCAGTGTAAAAAAAGGCTCAAATCCATTTGTGCTTATGGCAAAAACATTCCCTGCAGGAACTTTAAGTGGTGCGCCAAAATTCAAGGCAATGCAATTGATAGACGAATATGAAACAACACCACGGTCGTTTTATGGTGGTGCAATTGGTTATATGGGATTTGACGGCTCTTGTAACCAGGCAATAATGATCAGAAGTTTTTTATCAAAAGACAATACCCTTTTCTATCAAGCTGGTGCAGGTATCGTTGCATCAAGTGTACCGGAAAATGAATTGCAGGAAGTTAACAACAAGCTTGGCGCATTGAAAACTGCCATCAGATACGCAACAGATTTAAACAACAGCACCTCAGAAATAAATTAAACAGAATATAGCATTGGAAAAGTTACTTGTGTTGGATAATTATGACTCATTCACCTATAACCTTGTTCATATGATTGAACATATCTTGGGTTATAAAGTTGATGTCTTCAGAAACGATGAAATTACATTGGATCAAGTTGCAGAATATCAAAAAATACTTCTTTCTCCAGGACCGGGTATTCCGAATGAGGCTGGAATATTACTGCCTCTTATTAAAACGTATGCAAAAACACATTCTATTTTCGGCGTGTGCTTAGGTCATCAGGCTATTGGAGAAGCATTTGGGGCGACACTAAAAAATCTTTCAAATGTTTATCATGGCATTGCCACACCTATCAGTATTGAAAGCGAACTGGGTGATTCAGTATTTCAAAATGACTGGAGTAAGGGCATTGAAAAAATACAAACGGTAGGTCGCTACCACAGCTGGGTAGTCGACGCGGATAAATTCCCAGATGAACTTGAAGCAACTTCATTTGATGAAAAAAAAATGATCATGTCATTACGCCACAGACAGTATGATGTTCAGGGCGTTCAATTTCACCCAGAAAGTGTACTTACACCCAATGGTGAAATCATGATTAGAAACTGGTTAGGTAAACATAAGATCAATTAAATAGCAGCATGAAAAAAATACTGAATATCTTATTCGAACACCGAAACCTCACACGGAATGAGGCAAAAGACGTCCTCTTGGAGATCGGTAAAGGCGTTTTCAATGAACATGAACTTAGTGCATTCATGACTGTTTTCCTGATGCGCAGTATTTCAATGCCCGAGTTATTGGGATTCCGTGATGCACTCCTAGAAATTTGTATACCAATCGACTTGGAAGAGCGGAAGACCATTGATATTGTTGGGACAGGCGGTGATGGTAAAAACACATTCAATATTTCAACATTGGCATGTTTTATAGTAGCTGGCGCTGGACAGCCTGTTGCAAAACATGGTAGCTATGGCGCGAGTTCCATTAGTGGAGCTTCTAATCTAATGGACTATATTGGATATAAATTCAAAACGGATCAAGGGTCGCTTCGCAAAGAAATAGATTTGACAAATATGTGTTTTTTGCATGCTCCGTTTTTTCATCCGGCGCTGAAAGTTGTTGCTCCCATTCGAAAAAATTTAAAAGTTCGTACTTTTTTCAATATGCTAGGCCCCATGGTAAATCCTGCAAATCCAGCATATAATATGGTAGGTGTATATAACCTTGAAATGGCAAGAATTTATAGCTATTTGCTACAGAGCCAACAAAAAAAATTCATGATCATCAACTCCCTTGACGGATATGATGAAATATCCCTCACCTCAGATGCAAAAATCATCACCTCTAATGGGGAAAGGGTAATGTCGCCAATTCAACTGGCAAATTGTATTGTTAATCCCGGAGATATTTATGGCGGTGATACAGTTGAAGAGGCGGCAGCTATTTTCTTGAATATTCTCAATAACAAAGGGACCAATGAGCAAGATGCTGTGGTGCTTTCGAACGCAGCATTGGCATTGCAACTCAGTGGTAAGTATAGTGATTATGAACACGCCTTTGATGCTGCCAAGGAAAGTTTAAAATCCGGTAAGGCAAAGGATGTTTTACAAAAGCTCATTTCAATTCAATAAAAAATCAATGAATATCCTTGAAACAATAGTTGAGAATAAGAAGAAGGAGTTGCATCAGAAAAAGCAAGATGTTTCTATCAACATGCTAGCTGAATCAATATATTATAACCGTATACCAATATCATTATCAAATTCCTTACGTGAGGGAATTGGCAGCGGTATCATTGCAGAATTCAAGCGCCGCTCCCCCTCTAAAGGGTTAATAAATGGTGTTGCTTCGCCGTTGGAAGTGGCAATAGATTATCAGTTAGCTGGTGCTTCAGCCATTTCCATACTTACAGATCAGGTTTTTTTTGGCGGATCGGATACCGACTTGATGATGGTGAGGGATGCAATACATATTCCCATTTTAAGAAAAGAGTTCATCATAGATCCGTATCAAATTCATGAAGCAAAGGCTATTGGGGCTGATCTTATTCTACTCATTGCTGCCTGTCTCACTCCAGCTGAAGTGCGAACCTTTTCTCTATTAGCTAGAGAACTTTCGATGGAAGTGCTTCTTGAATTACATGATGAAGATGAACTTGGGCATATTTGCGATGAGGTTCATTTTGTGGGCATTAACAACAGAAGCCTGAAAACCTTTGATGTTGATATTGAAAGAAGTCTTGCAATGGCGATGAAAATCCCTTCTTCCAAGTTGAAAATTGCAGAAAGTGGCATTGATGATCCGGCCATGATAGACCTCTTCCGGGAAAATGGATATTCCGGTTTTTTGATTGGAGAAAATTTCATGAAAATGGAAAATCCTGGTATGGCATTAAATCAATTCATAAAAAAAATAAAGCCTGTACGATGAAAGTGAAAGTATGTGGCATGACTAATATGCAGCAAATTAAGGAGCTTGAGGAGATGGGTGTTGATTTTGCAGGACTCATCTTTCATAAGCCTTCACCAAGGTATGTCATGAATGGAATTGAAAGTCCATCACTTTTTACCAAGGAAAATATCAGGATTAAAAAGGTTGGTGTTTTTGTAAATGAATCAGTAGAGACGGTATTGGGCACTGCAAAAGAGTGGCGACTTGATATGGTACAGCTTCATGGTGATGAATCACCAGCGTTTTGTAAACAAGTCAGTTTAGCTATTTCAGCAACCAAGGTTTTTAGGGTTGGACAAGCCATTGATTTTAATAATATAATGGCTTACAACAACGTGGTTGATTATTTCCTTTTTGATACACTAGGAGAACAATATGGT
>CANJEF010000243.1 GCA_947472965.1 Sphingobacteriales bacterium | reverse complement strand
TGTAGTTGAAGTATTCTCCACTGGATGTGTCACTCAAAAAAAGAAATCCTGGTAATGTGAACACAACACCCGCTGCAATACTTTCTCCTGCTGATCCAGTGGTTTGGATGATGTTATTCTCAAGGATGGTTGTTTTCAAAAATAATTTACTCAATGCAATTGCCATTACTGCAATGGGGATGGATGCTGAAACGGTGAGTCCCGCTTTCAATGCAAGGTAAACCGTGGCAGCACCAAAGATGATTCCAAAGCATGCTCCTGTAATAACAGCCTTCCAGGTGAATTCCTTCATGACTGTTTCAGGCGCTATAAATGGAACAAATTTCTTTTCAGACATGATCGTTGATTTAGATATGATTCAATTCCTTTATCAGTTTTTCATCAAGGTTTGTAGCTTACTGGAAATAATGAAAAGAACAACAGCCGCAATGCCCGACATGATAACGAATAGCATAAAGAAGTCATAATTGTTGCTGATAGTATATCCCAAAAATTCTTTTGCCTTGTCTCCCTCCGGATAAAGTTTGCTTAGCACCCCCATCAGGTAATTGGCAAAGGCGTTTGCGGTAAACCAAACAGCCATCAGCATGGATGAAAATTTCAATGGAGATAGTTTATTTACCAATGATAGTCCTATTGGTGAAAGGCAGAGTTCACCTGAGGAATGCATTAAATACATACCGATCAGCCAAATCATGCTCACCTTTACACCTGGTTGAACACCCTGTACGCCAAAAGCAATCCAGAGGTAACCGAGAGCCAATAAAAAGAGACCAATTGCCATTTTCGTTGGCGAGGATGGGTCATTTTTTCCAAGTTTTACCCAAAACCAGGCGAATACAGGGGCTAATGTAACTACAAATATGGAGTTGAGTGATTGGAAAAAACTGGCAGGAACAACAAAAAATCCAAGGTCTCTTTGTGTTTGTTCATCTGCAAAAAAGGTAAGCGAAGCACCTGCTTGTTCAAATGCACTCCAAAAAAAGACCACAAAGAATGATACTACAAAAATGACCATCACCTTGCTTTTTTCAAGTTTGGAGAGTGTTTTATCAGTAAATATGATCAGTGCAATTGTGATAATAGAGGCTACGAGCAGGAAGAATATGTTGGTGAACATGGAGGTGCTGAATTCCATGTCCATGAGCGTAAAGGCGAAATGTTTGATGTTAGCCAAACCGGAATCCATATAAAGCAACCCTGTCGATAGGCAGATGAGAGCTGCAAGTGCAATGACGATAAAGGCAACCGACCTTGACCAAGCTGGTGCATTGCTTGGTGCCAATCCCAGGGGGTTCTGTTCTGCATCAACAAGGTATTTTTTTTGATAAAAAACCTGCGTAAGCACACTGATGAGCATTCCAATACCACCCACCAGAAAAGCCCATTTGAAATCAACCGGATTACCAGTGTCGCCAAATAGTCCACAAACGAATGGACCTAAAGCCCCGCCAACATTAATCCCCATATAAAAAATAGTATAGGCAGCATCAATTCTTCGATCACCTTTGGGATATAATTGTCCAACCAACGAGGATATATTGGCTTTAAAAAATCCGTTACCAGAAATCATGAAACCAAGTCCGGCAAAGAAAAGAAATCCAGACAGTTGAGGATTGCTCTCATATGTATTGCCACAGAAAAAAAGAATGAATTCGCCAATGGCCATCACCAATCCACCGACAATAATTGATTTTTTATTACCCCAAAAGCGGTCTGCTATGTAGCCTCCAACCAACGGAGTTAGGTAAATCAGACTCATGTATCCACCATATAGCTGTGATGAAAATTCTTTTGAAAACAACATGGCCTTGGTCATGAATAATATGAGAATGGCCCTCATGCCATAAAAATTAAAGCGTTCCCACATCTCAGTGGCAAAAAGCACTGTTAGGCCTCTTGGATGTTGGTTGTTTTGGTTTGATGACATCTTTTGTGATTTGTTGGTTTGCCTAAAATAAGCAATTTGTATCTTCGTTGAACCTTTTTCAATTAAGAATCAATTCACCCAATGAATATACTTTTAATCGGTTCCGGCGGCAGGGAACATGCGTTGGCTTTAAAGATCAAGCAAAGCCAACACTGCGACCAACTTTTTATTGCACCCGGTAATCCGGGTACTGCACAATATGGCATGAATGTTGGTATTCAGTCAGGCGACTTTCAGGCACTTGGAGATTTTTGCACCGCAAATGGCATCAAGATGCTGGTTGTTGGTCCCGAAGATCCATTGGTCAATGGTATTTATGATTACTTCAAATCTGATACTCTTCTATCTAAAATAATTGTTGTTGGTCCTTCCGCAAAGGGTGCACAGCTTGAGGGAAGCAAGGCCTTTGCAAAGTCTTTTATGCAACGGCACAATATCCCAACCGCCTCATACAGGGAATTCAGCATTGCGAATTATGATGAAGGTATTGCTTACCTCAAGGCCCACAGCCTTCCTGTGGTGTTGAAAGCGGACGGATTGGCTGCAGGTAAAGGGGTTGTTATTGCAGAATCACATGAGGAAGCACTGGGAGCATTCAACGATATGATTCAGTTATCCCGTTTTGGCAAGGCTGGAGAGCGTGTAGTTGTAGAATCCTTTTTAACTGGTGTTGAATTGAGTGTGTTTGCACTTACCAACGGGAGGGAGTTTGTTTTATTGCCAGAAGCTAAGGACTACAAGCGAATTGGTGAAGGGGATCAAGGACCCAATACAGGAGGCATGGGTGCTGTTAGTCCTGTTCCATTTGCAGATCAGGTGTTCATGCAAAAGGTATTGGAAAAGGTTGTTAAGCCCACCATCCGGGGAATTGAAAAGGAAGCCTTGATTTACCATGGGTTTGTCTTTTTCGGCCTCATTAAGGTAGGTGATGAGCCGTACGTTATTGAATATAATTGCAGGATGGGAGATCCGGAGACCGAAGTTGTGATTCCGCGTTTGGTATCTGATCTTGTTGAGATGTTTATTGCCATGGAAGAGGGAAACTTGGGACAATATGCGGTGCGGGTTGACCCAAGGGTTGCTGCAACAGTGGTGTTGGTAAGTGGTGGCTATCCTGATGCATTTGAAAAGGGCAAACCGATAATAGGATTGAACCAAGTGGATGATGAAGTTACTATTGCATTTCATGCGGGAGTAACAATACAGGAAGGTGTTTTGCAAACCAATGGGGGGCGTGTTGCAGCCATTACATCCTATGGGAATACCATCCAAGAGGCAGTCGCCAACTCACTGGAAAAAATCGGGAAGATCCATTTTGATAAAATGGCATACCGCAAGGATATTGGGTATGAATTTCTTGGGAATTGATCCGACAATTTTCAAAAAATAATTTCCATCAACATATTCAGATTATTGATTGTTTATCCCTTTTTTTATTTGAACTTTGTGCTACCTTAAACTTCAGTACTGATGGGACTTTTCACTTTTTTCACACAAGATATTGCTATAGATCTCGGTACAGCGAATACGCTCATTATTCACAATGATGAGATTGTTGTGAATGAACCTTCCATTGTTGCATTGGATCGAAACAATCCCAAGAACTTATTGGCAGTTGGGAAGAAGGCATTGTT
>CANJEF010000242.1 GCA_947472965.1 Sphingobacteriales bacterium | reverse complement strand
GTTTTATGCCAAAACGGGGCTGCGTTTTGATTGGGCAAGGTTCAATCAGGTAATCTCCGCACTTGAGTTTGGTTTTTCATTCGAATACTATTCAAAACAAGTTGTACAAATGGCTGATGTAAAGGGAAAATCATTTTTCCCAACAGGATATATTTCCTTTGTTTTTGGTAAACGCAAGTGATGTAACTTCGCATTTCATTTATACTAATGAAAGAACTTAATGTTATTGATGGTACCGTTGAAGTAAAGGTTAAAAAGCCCGATTGGTTAAGGGTTAGATTGCCAATTGGTGAGAGTTACAGGCATGTTAGATCACTCGTTGACACCCATAAATTACATACTATTTGTGAAAGCGGAAACTGTCCCAACATGGGCGAATGCTGGGGTGAAGGAACAGCAACTTTTATGATTTTGGGAAATATTTGTACCAGAAGTTGCGGATTTTGTGCAGTTGCCACTGGTAGGCCAGAAGCTGTTGATTGGAATGAGCCACAAAGGGTTGCAGAGGCTATTCACCTCATGAAAGTTAAACATGCCGTTATCACTTCTGTTGATCGCGATGAATTGCCAGACGGCGGCAGTACCATTTGGTTCAATACCATTAAGGCTGTCAAAGCACTTAACCCAAACACAACATTGGAAACCTTGATACCGGATTTTAAGGGTATTGAAGATCAAATTCAACAGATTATTCAAGCTGCTCCAGAAGTGGTATCGCACAATATCGAAACGGTTGAGCAATTAACACGTAAAGTGAGAATTCAAGCGAAATATTGGCGTAGCATGGAAGTGCTAAGAAAATTAAAGCAAGGTGGCATGCGAACCAAATCTGGCATCATGCTTGGGTTGGGGGAAAAAAAGAATGAAGTAATACAAACGATCCGGGATTTGGCAGATAATGGAGTGGATGTTATCACCATTGGTCAGTATCTGCAGCCAACAAAAAAGCACTTGGCTGTAGATCGGTTTGTGCACCCAGACGAATTTCTGGAATACAAACAAATTGGGTATGAAATGGGCATTGATTATATGGAGAGTGGCCCTCTAGTAAGATCTTCATATCACAGCGAAAGACATGTTATCCCAGGCTACGGTATCCAACAGTGGCGTAATGAACTTTTAATTAAGGGAAACTAGAAGCAGGTAGGTTTTATTTTTGTTCCCAAGCCAATGCGCTAGCTCCTAAGATGGCAGCATCAGATTCCTTTAGATGACTCACAAGAATCTTGACCTTGTTTTGGAATACCTGAATCAGGTTTTCTTCCATGTGTTCCCTTGTTGGTTTAAGAATCAAATCTCCTGCTTTGGTTAATCCGCCAAATAAAATGATTGCTTCAGGACTGCTGAACATCACTGCATTTGCAAGTGCCAACCCCAGTATTTTGCCGGTAAATTCAAATATCTCCAAAGCTAGTTTGTCACCTTTGATCGCTGCATCGTATACAACTTTTGAGTCAAGGGTTTCTTTATCAGCATTTCTGAGAAGACTGTCATCCTTGCTTTTTTCAAGCAATTCAAGTGCAGTTAGTCTTACCCCAGTTGCAGATGCATAACTTTCAAGTGATCCTCGTTTGCCTGTGCCCTCATGCATTCTTCCATCAGGAATGACTATAACATGTCCCAATTCCCCGGCAAAGCCATCATGTCCATATATCAATTGTCCATTTGCTACAATTCCACTGCCAACACCTGTTCCTAGTGTGACCATGATAAAATCCTTCATTCCCTTTGCTGCGCCGTACATCATTTCACCAATTGCAGCTGCATTCGCATCGTTTGTCAACACCACCGGGAGTTTGAATTTTTCACTTACTAAACTTGCAATCGGTATGATGCCTTTCCAAGGAAGATTGGGTGCGTATTCGATTGTACCTGTATAATAATTTCCATTAGGAGCTCCCATACCAATACCCTTGATTCGCTCAATACCACCTGCCCTCTCAATCAAAACGATAAGATGAGCATATAGGTCGTCAATAAAAGTTTCAATCGTATTGTGTTTTTTGGTAGACATTTCACCTGAAAACAACACATTCCCATCTCTATTTACAATGCCGTATTTAGTTCCGGTACCGCCAATATCAATTCCAATAGCTAGAGCCTCTGTTGATGGTTGGGACATATTATTCAAAATTTGGATTTAAAAAAAGCAGCCACTTGATGTGGCTGCTAAAAATACATAAAATAATCAAATACTAATGACCTGCTGATACTTGTTCGTCAACATCGAGACCTTGTTTTTTCAAAACAGATCTTGTTTGAATTGCATGCCAAGCCAGATAAGCAAAACAAGCCATAGGAACAATATAAGAGAGCTGTGTAAATTTATAAATTGTAGTATCTGAGGCAAGATCTAAATCAATGATTGAACCTTGCGTAGGAGGGATGATAGCACCTCCAAGAATCATCATGATGAGGAACGCTGCACCTTGGCTGGTGTATTTTCCAATACCATTTACAGATAGTGCAAATATACATGGCCACATTACACCACAGCATAAACCTGTGCTGATGATAGCATAGTTCGCAACCATTCCAGTTGTCATCAAGGAAATACCCATTGCAATGGTACCTAACACCGTTACGGTGAGCAAAAGCTTCACTGGTTTTTCTTCAGCATAAAGGAATGCAATAACTGCAATACCAATAGCTACGGGGTAAACAAGGAAATCTTTCACATCATTACCCTTAATGATGTTTACAAGTAGAATTATACCAAAAGCAAAGAATGGAACAATTACAACCAATATCTTCTTGAGGGTTTTGGAAAGGTTAAATACACTTATTGCGCCTGTCCATCTGCCAATCATCATAGAACCCCAATAAAGTGAAATAAGATGAGATATGTGTGCATCATCATATCCTCCGAATGCTTGTTTTTTCAACAAGGCACCAAAATTATTATCAATCGTAACTTCCACGCCAACATATATAAAAATGGCAATCATTCCGAGCATCAACTGTGGGTATGCCATGGCACCCCATCCATCGGGATTCTTTTTCGCGGCCAACATTGAAAGAAAGAGGCTGGTTAAAATTAACACAAGTGACGAAATGATAATGATGCTTTTGGCTACCCCTGTAGTTTCCTTTACCCAATCAGCAAACAGGACAGGTAAAAATAAAACACCAATAATTAAAAGGGTATTTAGCGCTTTTGGACTTTTCTCTAATTTTTCATCTGAGGTTGTCTTAGGCAGTTTTGCATAAGCAAATATCATAGCAGCGATGATGAACAATCCAGCAAGGAAAAAGTATAGGGTTTGAATGTTTTCAATCGATGCTTCTTTTGAACTTGTAACACTTCCAAATAAAAGAAAGCTAACAACGAGAGGTCCAAGTAAGGTGCCAAACGAATTTACACTTCCACCCATGTTTAACCTGTGTGTCCCTGTTTCAGGACTTCCCAACGCAACGGCAAAGGGTTGTGCTGCAGTCTGCTGCAGTGAAAAACCAAGTGCAATGATGAAGAATGAAACCAACACCAATCCGAAAGTTACGTTTTCTGAACCGCTGATGACCGCCAATGAAACTGCACCAACAACAGAAATAAGTAACCCGTAGATGAT
>CANJEF010000241.1 GCA_947472965.1 Sphingobacteriales bacterium | reverse complement strand
GTGAAATTGATCTTAACTTGTTTTCCATCAAAGGAGAACTTTGCAGCTATGGTATCATTTGCAATGATATTTGCTGCCGAAGTTGATTTCACTTGCATCAGGAAGGACTTGCTCCCTTTTTCAGCATGTAGATCTAGCTTATATTTTCCGGCTATGTCAATCCATTTATCTGCTTTCACAGCGTATTTTATTCCTTGAATCCAGTTCTCAAGAATGGCTGTTTTATCATTAAACACATTACCTGTTGAAATGAAGAAGTTTGCCAATTTATCTTTCTCCAAGCTTCCAATCATATCATTTACCCCAAGTGTTCTCGCAGGCATGGTGGTAAGTGCTTCCAATGCCTTTGTTTCAGAGAGCCCGTTCTCAATCGACTTTCTGAGGTTTCCCATGAAAGAAGAAATATTTTTTAGGTCTGCCGTTGTGAAGCAAAAAGAAATACCCGCTTTTTCAAGTGCTGCTGCATTTGTTGGTGCCAATTCCCAATGCTTCATGTCTGAGAGAGAAACAAAGCGCGCATCATTGGGATCTTCCACATCCATTGCCATTGGAAAATTCAAGGGAACGATTAGGGTAGAACCAGTAGCTGAAATTTCTTTTATTCGCTGATATTCATTGCCGTTGGTCTTGAAAATATATTGTACACCAAACTCATCACCAATCCTGTCTCCACGAACAATATTCCATTTGTCATTGGCTTCAAAAATTTGTGGTAGCGATTGATTGCTATTCCAGGCAATCAAGCTGAAGTTAACGCCCTCTTTTTCTGTATTTTTCTTATACCATTTTGCATCGATGTGTGTTTGCCTTAAAAGCGAAATGGTTCCCATCATTGATGATGGATATGTTTGTGTAGAACTTCCTTTACTTAATGAATAATGTGCTGAGGCCTTTTCCTTAAGAATGGATCGGTTTTCTTTGATAGAGGCAAGTGAAACGAGAACGCCAGTACCTCTTGCAATTCCATCTTTTTGATGTGTTAGCACAGAGCCAAATCCGATTTCTCTAAGCGCCTTGGCTTTTGCATCATCGGTTACAAATAAAGATGCAGCATCAACATCAGCTTTGATGGATTGGTTCCATCCAAAAGCCCCTTTTTGATTTGATGTTAATTGGGCTGCGCCATAACCACCGCGGGCCATACCGGCTCCTCCTTGTTGTGCAGAGGTAATTCCATAGTCTGCATACAAATCTATAAAAGAGGGGTAAATGAATTTTCCGCTACAGTCAATCACCACCGCTTCAGTAGGTATGGGAAGTCCTGCGCCAATAGACACAATTTTGCCATTTTTAATTATCAGTGTTGCATTGTTGATAGTTGTTGAAGGATCCTTCACAATTGTTGCATGTACAAAAGCAAAAAGAGTTTCCCGCTCATCGCCCACTCCATTCACTGGAAATGTTGGTTGCGAAAAAACACTCATTTGAATACATCCAAGTAGGATGCTTAGGTAGATTTTTCTCATTGTTTGATAGTTTCGATTTTATTGATTTTCAAGATAAAGCAAAAAGCATTACAACCCTTCTTTACACCAATGACAGAATAGGCATAATTTGTTTGATTAGATGCCTAAATCTTTGATTGCCTTTTCAAATTCATCAAAATGGATACTTTCCATATTGATTTGGTTGTTTTTGCATTGAATCAATCCCTCTTTCAGTGAAATGGCATCCTGGTCTTGTACTGTAAAAAACCCCATCAATTTCATTCGGTTCCCTAAGTGAATTTGCTCAGTTTGTCCGGGAGTTGGAATCAGGATCGCCTTCTTTTTCAGTTTTATCAAATCCATGATTGAAGAATATCCCGATCTGCATATTACGATGGATGCGGCTGACATTGCTTCCGACAATGCCATGGTATCCATGTGGTTATATATTTCCAGGTATGGTGAAGATGCTAAGCATGTTTTGGATGCAGGGAGCCCTCTTAGGAAAATGGTTTTTTGTTTAAGATCCTTGAGTTGTTCGAGTAAAATGTTCTCTAACATGGTTCTTTGTGGTTCCGGGCCTGAAAGCATTACCAATATTGGTCCCTCTGATCCTGATCCTCGGTCTTCTAACCGGGAGAGCATACCAATAAAGCGAAACCGTGCTGGTTTTATTGTTGGGTTTGAAAGGGATCCTCCAATATTGCCCATACCCTCATTATCGGGTATCCAGCATTCATCAAATTGATTGATTTTTTTATACAGTATCTTTTGTATCAGGTTGTCAAGCCGTATACCCTTTCCTGAAATGACCCTGAGTTGGTGGGTAATGAATACTGATGTGGTTATTTTTGAATGCAATCCGTACCGGTTATCGCTGAAAACAAAGTCAAAGGACTTTTTTTTCAGTTGATTTGATAGCCAGCGATGTTCATAAAAAATGGTTAGGATGAGTTTTGGGAGTTGAAAAAGGATGGAAAGAAAAAAAAATGCCTGGTTTCTGCTATACCAAATCCTATATCCCATGAGGGGAACGGTTTTCACCTCTGGAAATTGGTTTTTGATCAGAGCCAGTCCAGCACCTTCTCCGGCAATGGTTATTTCATTTCCTTGTGCACTCAAGTAATTGATGATTGGAATACAACGGGTTGCATGTCCAAGTCCCCAATCCAGTGGGGCAATCAATATCTTTTTTATGGGCACGTTTTAGTTATTGGCTTTTGACAATTCTAACAGAAGCTATAAATTTATTCTAAAAATCACCTCGGCAGCGATAAAAATGTAATTTAGTGGTCTATGTTAAACAGAAAATCAATACTTGTAGTTTATGCACTTTTGTTCATCTTACTTGGGATGTCTATGCAGTCTTGTATAACAGCGAAAAGCAACCACTGCGGATGTGAAACAAAAAAGGGTTTAGTTGGTTATTAATTATGAAATGAAAGGAATTAAACGCGATATCATTATTCTTCGACGGGACGCATTTCCCAACAGGCAAAGCCTGGAACATGAGGTTATGCTGCTGAATAACATGTTGCATGCCATTGAAAAGTCTGATACGATGGTTTCTTCTTTTGAGCTGATCGATTTGAATCGTTTCAAGGTAGTTTCCCAGTTGCATCTTATTTCAAAAGCCATTAAGGCAACAGAGCAAAAGCCATTCGAATTTCTAATCAATAAAAATTAGTTCAGGGCTTAAGGGTTGGAGGTATTTCAGTCCGTCCAATTCCCTTAAGCCTTAAACCATTTCAACTATTTTTCAAAAGGGTCCATTTTGGTTTTTCCCACTTGCTCTTTATATTTTTTCCAGTTTTCATCCCTGAAAACATTCACTTTCTTCACTGCTTCTTCAATGAGTTGGGCAGCTCTTTGTACCAGTGCTTTTTCTGTTTCACCCGGTGCGAGTGGCTTGGATGCAATTGACATATTTGCCAATTGGTATTGGTTCATCACCGTTACTTGAGGAACCTGACCATAACCTTGTTTGGTTTGTGTTTTTCCGTTTATATATTCTCTAAGATTTTTTATTTCATCTTGCAGTTTTTTTGTGGTTTTCTTTAATGAGTCAATGTCTGCGCCCTTCATTTCTTTTGTAAATTCTTCAACTTTTTTACTTGTCTCTTCAGCTTCTGTTAAGAGGTCC
>CANJEF010000240.1 GCA_947472965.1 Sphingobacteriales bacterium | reverse complement strand
AGTTTTTACGTGGATAGATTATTTTCATTCCTATAAGCTCTGCCGTTCCTACCAAGTATGAGCCACTATTCCCCATGCTAATAATCTCCAATGTCTTCCCATCCCATTCTCTAATGGGTCCTTGCGGGCACTTTATTGAAGATGATATCTTTGGCATCTGCATCTAATGAGCCAATGCCTTTTGATGAAATACGGATTTGGCGTTTTAATTTCTGCAAAATTTCGCTGCATTCTCCAATTTATATCCTCTTGGAAAAGCATGTATCCATACAGTATGCATATTTACATGATTGTCTTTTTTTATTTTACCAGATGCTTCATAAGGTCTTCTGTCTTTTTACAACATACCTGATCCATTACCTGGTGCAATTGTGTTTTTAACATGCCCATCATGTGCTCACCACCTTCTTCCCCTAACGCTGCAACGGAATACATAAATGATCTTCCGAGAAACGTAAAATCAGCTCCAGATGCCAATGTTCTTGCAATGTCGGGTCCGGATTGTATGCCACTATCCATCATGATCTTAATTTTTCCTTTGTATTTTTCAACAATTGGCGACAAGGATTTTATTGTAGATTGTCCCGCATCAATCTGACGCCCACCATGGTTTGAAACAATGATCCCGTCTAATCCAAGCGACATCGCCATATCAGCATCTTCGACTGTTGCACATCCTTTTAAAATTAATTTACCTTTCCATCTTTCCCTGATGGGTGCAATTTTTTCAGGGTTCAGTCTACCTGAAAATGTCCTATTCATGAAAAGCCCGAGCTGTCCCATGTTCAACCCTTTGGGCATGTATTTTTTCAGCGTTTCAAAATTCGGTGATCCATGCATCAGCGTATTCAACGCCCAGGATGGTCTTCCCATCATTTGTAAAATATTATTGATACTCATCTTGGGTGGCATGGCAAGTCCATTCCTGATATCCCTTGGCCTAAATCCAAAGGATGGCACATCGCATAGTAATACGAGCACATCATATCCTGATCTTTCAAGTCGATCGAGAATGTCATCCCTCAGTTCATTTTCTGCCGGATGGTAAAGCTGATACCAAGCCTTACCTTCGGTTATTTCAGAAATACGTTCAATACTCGCTGTGCTGACTGTACTAAGAATAAATGGGACGTTGTGTTTTACTGCTGCTTTTGCCAGAATTTCCGGGGCATTGGGCCAAATCAATCCCTGCAGTCCAATTGGTGCTACTCCAAATGGGGCATCATACTTGTGACCAAAGAGTTCAACAGAAAGATCTGTTCCTTTGTGTTCGCTTAGGTAATAAGGCATGAGCTCAACAGTTCTGAGTTCAGATGTATTTTTTAAAAGGTTCACATCTTCATTGCATCCGCCAGAAAGGTATTCGAATGCAAATCTTGGAATTCTCTTTTTTGCTTTTTTAATTAAGTCTTCAATTGAAGGATAACTTGTGTTGTATTTCCAGGTCTTACTGGGTAGTTGATTTGAGGACATGCTACTTGTCGTTTTATAGTTATTGCAATGTAAATTTATTTTTTCTTTGATTTCATTGTAAATAGAAAACAGTTGCTGAAAATTTAGTATTTGTTGATTTAGAATTTTATTTTATCATCAGCTGGTTCATCTTGGCAAAGTTTTTCAGATTGATATTTTGCTGAAAGTTTATCACATTGCTTTCTTAATCGATTGATTACATAACTGAACTGACCCGTGGTTGCCAGGTTAATTGTTTCAAGTGGATCATTTTGCAGATCATAAAGTTCTTCTGGAGCCTTTATATACCGGTAACGAAAATATTTCCATTTTGCAGTACGGATGCCTTCACTGGATGGAATTTCAGGTAGTTTCCAAAGGTGTTCAATCAGAATTGATTTTCTTTTTGAACTAATATTTCCCTTTTTTATGAATGGCAATAGTGTATTGCCCTGGTAATTTTTCGGAGGATCAATTCCGGCAAATTGAAGTATTGATTTTGATACATCAATATTCAACACCATGGCATCGATTGAAGCGTGAAGTGTATTTCTTGGATCGAATATAAGAAGCGGTATGCGAATGGAGGCATCATACATAAGCCATTTGTCAGCCAATTGGCGATCTCCTGTGAAGTAACCGTTGTCGCCCATGATAATGATGATGGTGTTTTTGTCAACTCCCTTTTCTTTTAGAATATTTCTCAACATACCAATTTCATTGTCGATTTCGCTGATCATTCGGTAGTAACCTTTGATGCTGTTTTGGTATTTACCTTCATTGTCAAAACGCCATTTCCACCTTGTTCTGTTAAAGCCTTGTTTTACCTCAAGGGGCAAATCGTTGAAAAATTTATCGTCCGACAATAGAGGAGGTGGAATCAGATCATTTTTATACAGTTCATCAGATTTTGCTTGCCAATAATATTGTTGATCTGAGGGGTCATGTGCATGGGGTGCACTGAAAAACAAGGAAAGACAAAATGGTTTGTCTGCTGGCGCATGTTTGATAAATTCTTGCGCTTGGTTACCTGTATAGCGTGTAAGATGAACGGTGTCATCACCTATCATTTTATAGAAATATCCGCGCCTATCTGAATCTGCACCCCTATCATAAAAATCACTTTCATCAAAGTATTTTTTTGCACTGTCCATCACCACTCCCAATTTTCCGTAAAGTCCAGTATAGTAACCGTGCTCCTTCAATATGTTTGGGTAAATGATATCTGCATAAGGAGTTTGCAGTTTTGTTTTTTGGAAGGTATAGTCGTGTGTGCGTTCATAAAGCCCGGTTAGAATTGATGCCCTGCTTGCTGCACAAATTGGGGTAGTTGCAAATGCATTTTTAAAATAAGTGCCTGCTTTGGCCAACTTATCCATTTCTGGTGTTTGAATTATTGTATTGCCAGCAAAGCCCAGCGCATCCCAGCGTTGGTCATCTGTCAGAATGAAAATGATATTGGGTGGCTTTTTTTCTTGTGAAATGGTTGTTAGAAATACTGAACAACAAACAATCACTAGAAAAAAAGATTGGAGAAGCAGACCAGGATGATGGAGAAAAGCATTTGGTTTCATTTGAAAGGTCTTTTCTAAATTTAAGCAATGATTTGACAATCGGCTTGAAGAATTTGATTAACTTATCAACTAAATTATCTGTATAAAAAAATCACCTCAATTCATTACAATAACACAATTCATGAAATATTTTTCTTTGCTGCTGATCATACTTCTTAATATAAAGTTGTTATTCAGCCAATCCATTCAGCTACTGAGTGAAGGGACTAAAACATCCTTACGGGGATTGTCGGTAGTTGATGAAAAAACTATCTGGGCAAGTGGAAGCAATGGGATGGTTGCCCGGAGCACTGATGGCGGCATCTCTTTCAATTGGATTAAGGTTAAAGGATTTGAGGGAAGGGACTTTCGTGATATTGAGGCTTTTGATTCAAACAAAGCCTTGATATTGGCTGTGTCAGAACCTGCAATCATCTTGAAAACAGTGGATGGTGGGAAATCGTGGTTGATGGTTTTTTCAGATTCAACTCCAGGCATGTTTTTGGATGCAATGGATTTTAAAGGAAGCAGTGGGGTAGTAGTTGGAGATCCAATTCAGGGTAAAGT